>NZ_JBKFSQ010000009.1:0-123080 GCF_046569525.1 Salmonella sp. 741265055_HSA
ACTGCCCAGGTCCAAAATGGCAAGTAAAATAGCCCTAATGGGATAGGCTCTTAGTCGTTATAATACATCCAGCCCCAGCACATCACGCATGTCAAATAGCCCATTTTTCTTCGTTTTTAGCCATAATGCCGATCGCAACGCGCCATTTGCAAACGTCATGCGGCTGGAAGCTTTATGCGTAATCTCTACGCGCTCGCCAATATCGGCAAACATCGCGGTATGCTCGCCGACGATGTCGCCCGCCCGAACGGTTGCAAAGCCAATCGTTCCCGGTACGCGCTCGCCGGTATGCCCTTCCCGACTGAAAACCGCACAGTCTTGCAGATCCTTATTCAGCGCATGGGCAATCGTCTCTCCCATCGCCAGCGCGGTTCCTGACGGCGCATCGACTTTATGACGATGATGCGCTTCGATAATCTCAATATCGCTATAGTCGCCCATCACTTTCGCCGCTTTTTCTAGCAGTTTAAGCATCACATTGACGCCCACGCTGAAATTAGCCGCAAAAACAATGGCGATCTCCTGCGCGGCGTCGCGAATAGCCTGTTTACCGGCCTCATCAAAACCGGTGGTGCCAATAACCATCGCTTTACCATGTTTACGGCAGAATGCCAGATGCGCCAGTGTGCCTTCAGGACGGGTAAAATCGACCAGAACATCGAAATCATCTTTGACCGACGCCAGATCGCTTTGAATGATGACGCCCGTTTTCCCCACGCCTGCCAGCTCGCCCGCATCGCTACCCAGCAATGAAGACCCTTCACGTTCCAGCGCGGCGCCTGGCTGAATACCCTCCATGTGCAACGCGGCCTGAATTAACTGACGGCCCATGCGTCCTCCCGCGCCGACAATCGCGACGCGGATCTGTGCTTCATGCATAGTTATTCTCTTACGTTAAAATGATGTAAACCGTTTTCAGAGTAACCAGCCTCTGACGAGGCCGCCATCTAAAATCGCCGATAATTAGAAATTAATGATAAACAGGGAGCGATATCAGTAAAAGACATGACGTTACGGAATACGTAACGTCATCGGGGTAGAAGCGCAGGGATCATTGCGCCAATGCCAGCGTGTCTGCAGTCCACTGTTGAAATCCGGCAACATCAATGCCCAGCGCTACCTGAACGTTTGCCGGTCTTCCCAGCCGCCCCTCAATATCAACGACCGTCGTGCCTGCGGTATATTCCCCCTGCGTTTCCACCGCCACAAAGCAGGGTTTAAGGGTAAATAATTCCGGGCGCGCCAGCCAGGCGATCGCGCAGAGATCGTGCATCCGGACGCCAGTGCGCATACTACCGCTGCGATAATGGTTGAACAGACCGTGCAACATCTTACCGGTACGATTCAGCGCGGGCAGTTTATTCAGAAAATCTGGCGAGAGCATTGCCTGATTCGTGACATCCAGCCCACACATCACAATCTCAATGCCGCTACGAAATACGTGGGCGGCGGCTTCCGGGTCGACAGCAATGTTAAATTCAGCATTAGGCGTAAAATTGCCGCGCCCTGCGGAACCGCCCATAATCACCAGCCGATGAATGTTGAAGCGGCATTCCGGATAGTGCATCAGTAGCAACGCAATATTGGTCAATGGCCCAATCGCCACTAATGTCATGGGCTCCGGGGCGTTCATCAGCACATCCCGGATAGCGATAAACGCAGGCTTCGCCAACGGTTGGCGCTGATGGTCGACAAAATCATAGCCTTCCATGCCGGATTCGCCGTGGACGTATGCCGCATCGCGTAACGGACGCAGCAGCGGCGTCGCGGCCCCCTGGGCAAGTGGGATATCGCTGTTCCAGAAATGCAGAAGCTGCAACGCATTACGGGTCGTTTTTTCAACGGAAACATTGCCTGCGACAGTGGTTATCAGTTGCAGATCAAGCTGGGGGGCGAACAGCGCAGCGGCAATCGCAGCCGCGTCATCAATGCCCGGATCGGTATCAAGTAGGATTGGCAAACGCATATCTGCTCCATAAAAAATGCCAGACAGAGTATCTGGCATCTTCGCATAACCGGAGCGTGAAAAATTTACTCTACTTCACGAACATCCACACGCAGCTCTTTCGGCACTTCGAAAACAATATTTTCTTCGCGCCCCTCAAGCGTGACAGCTTCGCCGCCGCCAAACTCGCGCAGACGCGCAATAACATTCTGCACCAGAATATCCGGCGCGGAAGCGCCAGCGGTGACGCCGACGCAGGCGGCTTCTTTCACCCATGCCTCCTGGATATCCGCCGCATCGTCGATAAGAAACGCGGTTCTTCCCATCCGTTGGGCCAGTTCCGCCAGCCGGTTAGAGTTAGAAGAGTTTTTCGAGCCGACCACCAGCACCACGTCAGCCTGCTCCGCCAGCGCCCGCACCGCTTCCTGACGATTAGTAGTGGCATAGCAAATATCGTCTTTGCGCGGGCCGACGATTTTCGGAAAGCGTTTACGCAGCGCATCAATCACATCGGACGTATCGTCCACGGAAAGCGTGGTTTGCGTCATGAAGGAGAGCTTGCCTTCATTTTTGACATTCAGCGTCCAGACGTCCTCTGGCGACTCAACCAGGTACATCCCCCCTTCCGGGTTGCTGTACTGGCCCATGGTACCTTCCACTTCCGGGTGCCCGGCGTGGCCGATGAGAATGGATTCTTCACCGCGACGGCTGGCGCGCGCCACTTCCATATGGACTTTCGTCACCAGCGGGCAGGTGGCGTCAAAAACGGTAAGATCGCGGCTTTTCGCCTCGTTACGCACCGCCTGGGAAACCCCGTGAGCGGAGAAGATCAGAATGGCGCCATCCGGCACTTCGCTAATTTGCTCTATGAAGATCGCCCCGCGCTTGCGCAGGCTGTCCACTACATAGCGGTTATGCACGACTTCGTGCCGAACGTAAATTGGCGCGCCGTAAATGGCGAGCGCATTTTCAACAATGCTGATAGCGCGGTCTACCCCGGCGCAAAAACCGCGTGGGTTGGCCAACAGGATCTGCATGTTTATGCCTCCAGCACCGGATCGATTTCCAGCACTTCAATATCAAAATGAACGGTACGCCCGGCCAGCGGATGGTTAAAATCAACGGTAATCGAGTCGCCGTTGATTTCGCGAATCACACCAGGCATTTCGCTGCCATCCATTGCGGTAAAAAGCATAATCGCCCCGACTTCCGGCTCGCCCGCCGCCATAAACTCACGGCGCGAGAAATACTGGATCAAGTCCGGACTGGGGACGCCAAACGCGGCGTCAGGCTCCAGCGAAAACGCTTTCTTTTCCCCTTCTTTCAACCCCAGAAGCTGCTGCTCCAGACCTTCGGAAAGCGAGGTATCGCCAAGACGGAACAGGGCTGGCTTGCCGTTATTGCGGGTAGATTCCGCCGTTGAGCCATCATCCAGTTTCAGGGTGAAGTGAACGAGGATCGCGCTGTTGCTCTGTACGGATTTAGACATGCAAATTGCTCACGTGTTTTGCCCGGAGGCACAAAGAACGATAAAACCGTAGGCCGGATAAGGCGTTTTCACCGCCATCCGGCACCACGTTTGCCTGATGGCGCGGCGCTTATCAGGCCTACAAAACCGGATAAGCGCCACCCGGTATTTACGCTTATGCCTGTTCTTTCGCTGTCGGCTTCGGCAAAAAGCCTTCCAGTACAATCAGCGCCGCGCCGATACAGATCGCGCTATCGGCAAGGTTGAACGTCGCGAAATGCCAGTCGCCGACGTAAAAATCGATCATATCGACAACAAAGCCGTGCCACAGGCGGTCGAACAGGTTACCCAGCGCGCCGCCGATGATTAACGCATAAGCGATGTTATTCAGCTTCTGCGTCGCTTTCGAGCGATACATCATCACCAAAAGAATTACGCAGATCCCTATCGCAATCCCGGCAAAGAACCAGCGCTGCCAGCCGCCGCTATCCGCCAGGAAGCTAAAAGCCGCGCCGTAGTTACGCGCATAATGCAGATTAAGCGACGGGAACAGCCCTACCGTATCCCCCAGAGCGAAATTCTGGAGGATCAGGTATTTGCTGCCCAAATCGATAATCAGCACGACTACTACCAGCCATAGCCAGCGTAGTCCTGTTGAACAGAGTGGTTTACTCATCAGGCAAATTTACGTTGTTCGCCATTACCGGCGATGTTGCTGACACAGCGTCCGCAGATATCTGCATGTTCCGCCACCTTGCCGACATCAGTAGTGTAGTGCCAGCAGCGCGGACACTTATCACCCTCGGCACGCGTTACCACTGCTTGAACTGTCGTATTACCAGCATTGTACTGAATATTTTCATCATCAATACCCCCCGCTTGCTCAGAAATCACGAACTGGGAAGTAATGAAGATAAATCTGACCTCTTCACCCAACAGTTTCAGCTTCTTGATCGTACCGTTAGCATCGTCAGCATATTTCAGCGTCACTTTTGCTTCCAGGTTCGATTTGATGCCATTGGCTTTCTGATTTTCCAGCTCTTTGTTGACCTGGTCCTTGATATAGCGGACATCGTCCCAGAATGCGTCATTAAATTCTTCATTCTCTTCCAGGCCAAACAACCCGTCGTACCATTCGCCGGTGAAGACATATTTTTCACGCTCGCCCGGTAGGTAGCCCCAGATTTCATCAGCCGTGAAGGACATGATCGGCGCCATCCAGCGAACCAGCGCCTCTGCGATATGATACAGCGCAGTCTGGCAGCTACGACGCGCGACGCTATCGGCCTTCGCGGTGTACTGGCGGTCTTTGATGATGTCGAGGTAGAACGAGCCCATTTCAACGGAGCAGAAGCGCATCAGGCGCTGTACCACTTCATGGAAGTCGTAAGCTTCGTATGCCTTCAGAATCTCTTGCTGCGCCGTTTTCGCGCAGCCCACCGCCCACCTGTCCAGCACCACCATCTCTTCCGGTTTGACCATATCGGTGGCCGGATTGAAGCCATTGAGGTTCGCCAGCAGGAAGCGCGCGGTATTACGGATACGACGATAGCTGTCGGCAGCACGTTTGAGGATCTCGTCAGAGACCGCCATTTCGCCGGTATAGTCAGTAGACGCCACCCACAGACGCAGGATATCCGCGCCCAGTTTATTCATCACATCCTGCGGCGACACGGTGTTACCGATGGACTTGGACATCTTGCGCCCCTGACCATCGACGGTGAAGCCGTGAGTCAGTACCTGGCGGTATGGCGCTTTGCCTTTCATCGCCACGCTAATCATCAGGGAGGACATAAACCAGCCGCGATGCTGGTCAGACCCTTCCAGATACATATCGGCAGCATGACCGGCGAATTCCGGACGTGCGTCAACCACGGAGTAACTGGTGGAACCGGAATCAAACCAAACGTCCAACGTATCCGGAACTTTCTCGTATTGATCAGCATCTTCGCCGAGGATCTCTTTCGGGTCGAGATCCCACCACGCCTGGATACCGTCAACTTCGACGCGTTTCGCCACCTCTTCCATCGCCGCCAGAGTACGCTCAATCGGCAGCAGCTCCTGCGTTTCTTTATGCACGAACAGCGACATCGGTACGCCCCAGGTACGCTGACGTGAGATACACCAGTCAGGACGGTTAGCGACCATTGATTCAATACGCGCCTGACCCCAGTCCGGGATCCACTGAACGCCTTTGATCTCTTTCAGCGACTGTTGACGAAGCCCTTCTTTATCCATGCTGACGAACCACTGCGGGGTCGCGCGGAAAATGATCGGCGTTTTGTGACGCCAACAGCACGGATAGCTGTGCTGCATTTTTTCGACATGCAGTAGCGCGCCTTTTTCTTTCAGCAGTTCAATAACGATATCGTTCGCTTTGAAGACGTTAACACCGTCAAGCGTTGGATATGTGCCTGGCAGGTAAGCGCCGTCCGGCCCAACCGGGTTAGCCGTTTCCAGGCCATACTTTTGGCCGATCACGTAGTCATCCGGGCCGTGGCCAGGGGCGGTATGTACCGCGCCGGTACCGGCGTCCAGGGTGACGTGATCGCCGAGGATCACCGGCACGTCAAAGCCCATAAACGGATGGGTAAAGCGCAGCAGTTCCAGCTCCGCGCCTTTAACAGTGCCGAGAATGGTGTATTCAGCCGCGCCAATACGCTGCATGACGCTTTCAACCAGATCTTTCGCCAGAATCACCGCCTGGCCGTCAATCTGCACCAGCGCATAATCAAAGTCCGGCGCCAGGGAGATGGCGCGGTTAGCCGGCAGAGTCCACGGCGTGGTGGTCCAGATAACCAGCGACACAGGGCCGCTAACGCCCGGCAAACCAAACTTCGCTTTCACCGCATCCTGATCGACGGCACGGAACGCCACGTCGATAGACGGTGACGTTTTGTCGTAATATTCAACTTCCGCTTCCGCCAGCGCGGAGCGGCAGTCAACGCACCAGTGCACCGGCTTAGCGCCTTTGTGCAGATGACCGTTTTTGATAATTCTGCCCAGCGCGCGGATGATGTTGGCTTCGGTTTTGAAGTCCATGGTCAGGTACGGATGCGACCAGTCGCCCAACACGCCCAGACGAATGAAGTCTTTACGCTGGCCGTCAACCTGCGTAGCGGCATATTCGCGGCACTTGGCGCGGAATTCAGCGGCAGTGAATTTCTCGCCCGGCTTACCGAACTCCTGCTCGACTTTCAGCTCGATAGGCAAACCGTGACAGTCCCAGCCCGGCACATAAGGCGAGTCAAATCCCGACAGTCCTTTGGACTTCACGATAATGTCTTTCAGAATCTTGTTAACTGAGTGACCAATATGAATGCTGCCATTCGCATATGGAGGGCCATCATGCAGAATGAAGGTTTTTTTGCCTTTTTTGGCCGCACGAATGATGCCGTACAGATCATCATCGGTCCAACGCGCCAGCATTCCCGGTTCACGCTTGGCGAGGTCGCCGCGCATCGGGAACCCTGTTTCCGGCAAATTCAGGGTCGATTTATAGTCACTCATCAGATTCTCGGTTCCGTATTTCGGTTTGATAAACACCGTCAGGGTTACACCTGCCCGGCTAGCCCAAAAAACTTGCGGGCCGTTAACTCATCGCGTGCGATTTGCGCTTTTAGCTCATCAAGCGACGCAAATCGCTGCTCATTACGTATCTTTTTACGCAGTATTACATCTATATGGCGACCGTAGAGGTCCATTACAACATCCAGCAGATGCACTTCCAGTTGTTGACGCACGCCAGCCACCGTTGGACGAGTGCCAATGTTCGCTACGCCGGGTAACGGCTTATCGCCAAGCCCGGTGACTTCCACCGCATAGACCCCTTTGACCGGGGAGACCTGACGGCGCAGCGGTAAGTTCGCCGTCGGGAAGCCAATGGTACGTCCCAGCTCGTCGCCATGAACGACACGCCCGGAAATAGTAAAGGGATGTCCCAGCAGGCTTTCGGCAAGCGCCAGGTTATCTTCCGCCAGCGCCTGTCTCACTGCGGTACTACTGATACGCACGCCGCCTTCACAAAAGGTTTGGGTGCTGGAAACCGCAAAACCATACTCCGCCCCCGCCTTCTGTAATAACAAGAAATCGCCCGCGCGGCTAGCACCAAAGCGGAAATCATCGCCGACGGCAAGAAATTGCACGCCAAGTCGCTCCACCAGCAGTTCGCTGATAAACGTTTGCGCCGTCAAAGCGGCAAAGCGGCGATCGAATTTCACGCACAGCACATAGTCCACGCCGCACTGCGCAAGGTAATGCAGTTTTTCACGCAGGCGCGTCAGGCGAGCGGGCGCTTTATCCGTCGCGAACAGCTCCAGCGGCTGCGGTTCGAAAATCATGACCACCACCGGCAGACCGCGTCTGCGTCCTTCTTCCTGCAAACCCTGCAGTAGAGCGCGATGCCCCCGATGTACGCCGTCGAAATTACCAATGGTCAGCACACACCCATGCGGGGCCTGACTGAGATTATGTATGCCGCGTATCAGCTTCATGTCTGACTCAAAACAGTGAAAATCGCAAGAGTATACCTTGTACAGCGGTCAAGGTTAACCGACTATTGCCCTGAGGAAACATAAAGAAGATGCTTTTCATCGCCATGCGGCAAACTCCGCCCCAAAACCCGCCGCTTAATGCAATTTTTCTCATGGAAAGGCTGTATTCACAGCACGCAAGCTGGTAGAATCCTGCGCCATCACTACGCAACGAGTGCTGCAATTTAAACGGCGCTTATTTGCACAAATCCATTGACAAAAGAAGGCTAAAAGGGCATATTCCTCGGCCTTTGAATTGTCCATATAGAACACATTTGGGAGTTGGACCTTGGCTAATATCAAATCAGCTAAGAAGCGCGCCGTTCAGTCTGAAAAGGCTCGTAAGCACAACGCAAGCCGTCGCTCTATGATGCGTACTTTCATCAAGAAAGTATACGCAGCTATCGAAGCTGGCGACAAAGCTGCTGCACTGAAAGCATTTAACGAAATGCAACCGATCGTGGACCGTCAGGCTGCTAAAGGTCTGATCCACAAAAACAAAGCTGCACGTCATAAAGCTAACCTGACTGCACAGATCAACAAACTGGCTTAATCGCCTGCTTGTTATCAGCTTTGTAAAAAAACCCGCGTAAAGCGGGTTTTTTTATGCCTGCTATCTGCCGTTTTGCTCGTCAACCGCTGGCGCTTACCTCACTCGTTCACGCTCTTCCTGACCAGCCTATTTTTTCAGCTACCCCTCCCTTAGTCACGTAATACTTGAAAGTTATTTTCTTTCACTGTTTTCCTTTTTTTATTTCATTATTAAAAAAACTGTGACCACCTTAGCAAATAGAAGCATCGCTCATTCAAAAACTAATAAACGCAATCCTGATGTAAGATTTGATAATTGATTGATGCCGTCGGGTTAACTACTTTTCATGTACACCTTACTCACTCATTTTAATCTGAGGTTAAATTTAGAAACGACATAAAAATAATATTTAAAACTTGCTTAGAAAGTAGAGGTTGTTTTTCTGGGCGTATCGTACCAATATCGGAGTTATCATTATGAGTTCTGTCATTGAGGATACCCAGCCTTCCGGGTCAGCATCATTGTCTTTACTACAGCGTATTAGCTACGGCTCTTTGGATGTGGCGGGTAATCTGCTGTACTGCTTCGGTTCAACGTACATTTTATATTTCTACACAGACGTTGCGGGTATTAGCCTTGCCGTAGCAGGCGTTATCCTGCTGTTGGCGCGTATTGTCGATGGCATAGACGCCCCCATCTGGGGGATCATCATCGATAAAACGCGTTCACGCTACGGTAAATGTCGTCCCTGGTTTTTATGGTTACCGCTGCCTTTTGCGGTATTCAGCGCGCTGTCATTTTGGTCTCCTGATATCAGTATGACAGGAAAAGCCATCTATGCAGCAATATCTTATATGATTGCCAGTATTCTATTTACCGGACTTAATACACCACTCAGTGCAATATTACCCTTGATGACCTTATCTCCCAAGGAAAGACTGGTTTTAAATTCCTGGCGAATGACCGGTGGGCAAATTGGGGTTTTATTAATGAACGCGACCGCCTTACCGTTAGTCGCTTTTTTAGGTAACGGTGATGATCACGCTGGTTTTATTTATACGGCAATTACGTTTGCCATTATATCTTGCGCGCTAACGCTCTTTGCGTTTAAAAACATTCGTGAAATGGATGCGGATAAAATACAGCATGAACCTAAGTTGCCGATGAAAAAAAGTTTCGCGGCGATGAAAGGTAACTGGCCGTGGATCCTGATGGTGTTGGCTAATCTGATCTTCTGGATTGCCCTACAGCAGCGCTCCACGACCATTGTCTATTATCTGACCTACAATCTCGACCGTAAGGATCTGGTACCGCTGATTAACAGCCTGGCGACAATTCAGATCCTGTTTATCATCGCTATCCCCTTCTTTAGCAAATACCTGGCTAAAACCTGGATATGGGTAGGCGGTTTGCTGGTCGCCACGTTTGGCGGCGTCATGATGTGGCTGGCAGCGGACAACATTACTTTTCTCATCGCCGCCTGGATACTCGGCAATATCGGCAGCGGTATCGCCTGCTCAATGCCATTTGCCATGCTGGGCTTCGCCGTCGATTTCGGCGCCTGGAAGACCGGTATTAAGGCTACCGGCATTCTTATCGCCTTCGGCAGCACCTTCTGCATCAAGATGGGTAGTGGCCTCGGCACCGCTTTCGCCGCCTGGATCATGAACAGTTTTGGCTATGTTCCCAACCATGCCCAGAGTGCTGCGGGTCTGGAGGGAATTACCTGGGCCTTTATCTGGGCACCCGCCCTACTCTTCGCGCTCGCAGCGATCCCACTACTTTTCTTTCGCAAATACGAAGCGATGGAAGAGAAGATTCGCCACGATCTGGAAACCACCAACTAAAACCATCTTTACCTTCACCCTCGAATATGGGAGGCACCACTATGCCATTTATGCAACACGACCCGCGTCGCCTGGTCTGGCAGCAAAACGATCGCTATTTATGGATTGAACCCTGGGGCGAGAACAGCCTGCGCGTACGCAGTGGCCGTCATCTGCCGGTAATGAGAAATGAAGACTGGGCATTGACTGAGCCCGTCGCAGAAAGCCAGTGTCACATTGATTATGAGCACCACCAGGCAACGCTGACTAACGGCAAAATTATCGCTATCGTCAATCAAAAAGGACAGGTTACCTTTTACCGCCATCCACACAAACCTCTGTTGCAGGAGTTCTGGCGCTTGCGGGGCGAAATTGGCGAGGATGAATCTTCTCACGGCCAGTACGTCAGCGCACTCAACCTTGAGGGACGCGAGTTCCGCCCTATTCAGGGTGGGAAATATTCACTGAAAGCCCGCTTCGAAGCCACCGAAGGGGAAAAAATTTATGGTATGGGGCAGTATCAACAGGCCAACCTGGATCTCAAAGGATGCGTGCTTGAGCTGGCGCAACGTAACTCCCAGGCCTCAGTACCGTTTATGCTCTCCAGTCTGGGCTACGGATTTTTATGGAACAACCCGGCAGTCGGGCGCGTAACCTTTGCCCACAACGTTACCGAATGGGAAGCACAAGTCAGCGAGCAACTGGACTACTGGATCACGGCTGGCGATACCCCGGCAGAAATTAGCCGGGCTTACGCGCTGGCTACCGGCACACCGCCGATGATGCCGGACTACGCCATGGGCTTCTGGCAGTGCAAACTCCGTTATCGTACTCAGGAAGAGCTGCTGGAGGTCGCCCGCGAATATAAGCGCCGCAATCTGCCTATCTCGGTGATCGTTATCGACTTCTTTCACTGGCCGAATCAGGGTGACTGGATGTTCGATGCGCGCGACTGGCCCGATCCTGATGCCATGATTGCCGAACTGAAATCGCTGGGAATTGAGCTGATGGTCTCCGTCTGGCCGACGGTGGATAACCGTACCGAAAGCTATCGGGAGATGCGCGAAAACGGCTGGCTGGTGCAAACGGAACGTGGCTTGCCGATCAATATGGATTTCCTCGGCAACACCACTTTCTTTGATGCGACTCATCCGGGCGCGCGCGACTACGTCTGGGGCAAAGCCAAACGCAACTATTACGATAAAGGCGTGAAGTTATTCTGGTTAGATGAAGCCGAACCTGAGTTCAGCGTTTACGACTACGACAACTATCGCTACCACGCCGGGCCGGTACTGGAAGTAGGCAATATCTACCCACGTATGTACGCTAAAACCTTTTTTGACGGCATGAAAGCCGATGGCGAAGACCAGGTTATCAACCTGCTACGCTGCGCCTGGGCCGGCAGTCAGAAGTACGGCGCGCTGGTCTGGTCGGGTGATATTCACTCCTCGTTTAGATCGCTACGCAACCAGTTTGCCGCCGGACTCAATATGGGAATCGCGGGGATACCGTGGTGGACGACGGATATCGGCGGTTTCCATGGCGGTAATATTCACGACCCGAAATTCCATGAATTGCTGATTCGCTGGTTCCAGTGGGGCGTCTTTAGCCCGGTGATGCGTCTGCACGGCAACCGCGATCCGCAGATTTTACCCGCACAACCGTACCGGGATGGTATCGCCCAGTGCCCTACAGGTGCGCCGAACGAGGTCTGGAGCTACGGTGAGGAAGTATGCGACGTACTGACAGGTTGCCTGGCGTTGCGAGAAAAACTCAAGCCCTATATCAAAGCGCTGATGGAGGAAACCCATAAGCACAATACGCCAGTGATGCGCCCCCTGTTCTTTGAATTCCCCGAACAGGAAACAAGTTGGGCAATCACCGACCAGTATTGTTTTGGTCCTGACCTGCTGATCGCCCCCGTCATGCATGAAGGTATGCACGAACGTGATGTCTGGCTACCGGAAGGGGAAACATGGACGGATCTTGCGACCGGTGAAAGCTATTCAGGAGGGCAGACGCTGCAGTACGCTACGCCACTGAACAGAATTCCGGTGTTTATCCGCGAAGGGGGGCAGTACCGCAGCCTACTGAATTTGTAGAATGATTCCGGCTGCGGGTTAATACCGCAGCCGGAAGTATTACGGTAGGTACGTCTACTGTAGTTTAAACAATGCCGAGTAGTCCGCATTGCAAATACGCTGCACCGCCGGATGCTGGATCATTCTCTCGGCAAAAATCGCATGATATTCTTCCATGACATTCTCCACGCGCCCAATCTCTATTACCGACTCATCGGCATAAAAATCCAGCGAATAAAGGCTCGGCGCCACAAAAATCGCATCGTGCGTCGCGCCAAACGCCTTCATTAAGGCCGCGTCATCAAATTCACCGAGGATCTCAACCTGCAACCCCTGCGAATTAAACCAGTTCAACAATTTACGCCCCAGCATCGAGCGACGTCCCGGCACCAGCAACCGTCGCTCTTCCAGGCAGGCAGGGAACGCTTTTTCAGGAAGCGGATTCGTACACCAGAAACTGACGCTACATTCGCCGATTTTGACTGAGAATAGCCCCTCCTGCTGCGTGGAATCTATCGGGCAGTCGGAGATAATCATATCCAGCTTGTGCTGGCTGAGCTGTTCGAGCAACATTTCGTGCGTGGACTCAAAGCAACGCAGATGTATGGGTTCGTCCACCACCACCGCCGCATCCAGAACGCTGCTGACCAGACGCTTAGATAAAGCATCGGCGACGCCGACATCAAATAACAGGTTTGATTCTTTGCGGTAATTGACGATATCCAGCATCTCCTGGCTTAGCGTAAACATTTTGTCCGCATAGCGAAAAACCAGCTCGCCCAGTTCGCTGGGTTCAAGACCGCGTCCCTTACGTTTAAATAGCTTCCCCTGTAAACGCTCTTCCAGGGCTTTAATTTGACCAGTAATGGTTTGCGGCGTCAGAAAAAGCGCCTCTGCGGCGCCCACGACAGAACCTTCTTTATAGACATGCCAGAAGTAATAAAGATGGTTGTAGTTAATATGAGACATGCTCATTTCTCTCCCTGCTCAATGTCGCAAGGGAGCGATACATCGCTCCCCCTTTCCTTCGTACTGATTATGCCGGCGCGTTCAAACGCGCGCGCAACCAACTATACCCCACCACTGCGGAGAGCAATGAACCAATCAAAATGCCCAATTTCGCCCAGTTAATCAGTTCCGGATCGACATTGCCAAATGCCAGGCTGGCGATAAAGATGGACATCGTAAAGCCAATGCCACACAAAATGCCGACCGCCATGATTTGCTGATAAGTGGTTCCCTGCGGCAGATGCGCCAGCTTGAAACGCAGCGCCAGCCAGCAAAACAGGCTAATCCCCAGCGGCTTACCAATCAGCAGACCGGCAATAATTCCCAACGGCAGCATGGAGGTCAGACCGTCAATCGTGACGCCCTGAAGAGAAACGCCGGCATTCGCAAAAGCGAAGAGCGGCAGGATCAGGTACGCGACCCACGGGTGCAGAACATGCTCCAGACGCTTCGCCGGCGAGCGACCGTGTTTTTCTTTCAGCGGAATAAAGAAACCGACAATGACGCCTGCCAGCGTCGCGTGAACGCCGGACTTCAGTACCGCCGTCCACAGCACTGCCCCGACCAGAATATATACCCCTGTCCGCCTGACGCCGCACAGGTTCAGCAGCGCCAGCACGGCAATCGCGAACGCCGCCACGCCCAGCGAGACGATAGAAAGATCGCTGGTATAAAACAGTGCGATAATAACGATGGCGCCGAGATCATCGATGATCGCCAGCGCCATCAGGAAAATTTTCAGCGCCAGCGGAACCCGGCTGCCCAACAGCGCCAGCACGCCCAGCGCAAAGGCGATATCCGTCGCGGCAGGAATAGCCCAGCCCTCGCGAGTGACCGGATCGGAGTAGTTAAAGGCCAGATAGAGCAATGCCGGTACAATCATCCCGCCGATGGCGGCAATCACCGGAAAAGCGGCCTGGCGCAGACTGGCTAACGAGCCTTGCATCAGTTCGCGCTTAACTTCCAGGCCAATCAACAGGAAAAACACGGCCATCAGCGCATCGTTGATCCACAACAGCATGTTTTTGTTGATTTCAAGCGCCCCAACCCGTAGCTGAACCGGCGTCTCCAGAAAATGATGATACCATCCACTGGTCGCGCCCATATTGGCCATCAGCATAGCCAGCGCAGCAGCGATGATGAGAATGATGCCCCCAGAGGCATCGCTGCTAAAAAATCGGTGCAGATGTTTCACTTTTTATTCTCTCAATCAGGTGAATTCTTCGAATCCACTATCTTACCTCGCCTGACTCATCGTTAAAATTAGATTATATATGATGAATAGCTCGTTTTTTACGAAATAAAGTCCGACTTACGCCGGACTTTTTTAGTGCAGTCAGTCATTGATGATAGACCGCTACGCGTACAGATCCATTTTATACACCCGGAAACTGGTAATATCGTAGCGATAGCCTTCCCCGTTCGTTTCCGCGTTTTTGTAGTAACCTGACGTCATGGTCGCTTCAAAAAGCACGGTTTTCTCCGTAGGCGCAATCTCCTGTAAAATTAGCAGCCCCATCGCCTCGCTGCCCGCCTGCGGATCGATAATATCGCTCTCGCCAGGCTGGCAAGAGATGGCGCGGCCATTTTCATCAAACGTGCAGTCGGCAAAATGCACCACAATATTGCCATTCTGCTGGATCGCTTTCGCGCTAACGCAGCTACTGTAGCCACGCGCGCCCAGCTCCTTGCCGTATTCAAATGGCCGCATAACGGTCATCTCATTCATATTCACCACGAAATGGACAATGCGGCTGTAGTTATCCGGCGATAACAGGCTTTTGCTGTCATCACGCGAACGGTAGTTACCGTTATCAAATACCATAAACTCCACTATACCCGGCGTATTATTGGCGATTTCAACGACGTTATGCTGGCCCCACGTCCAAAAGTCACGGTCGGCCGCGTCGATATCCTCCTGTTTGCTAAAGTCGTAAAGCGCCACACCGTCACTGTCGACCGGGGTTAAAAGATAAGGCTGATAAGCGTCGTCCCAGTCTTCATGCGTTGACAAAATAAAGCGTAACGCTTGCGTTTGCAGATCGACGCCAAACACCGCGCTCTGATGACGCCCGGATGCAATTAACAACTGATTCGTCTCATTCACGTAGCTCTGGTTTATGTGCAGCCAGTCTTTAACCGTCGGGTCTTCTCCCGGCGCCGTACCTGAAGGACGGGAAACCCGCGTCGTATCCAGCACCTTCGCCATATCGTAGTAAGCGGTCTCCAGCCCGGTAGTCAGATCGACAACCGATACGCCGTCTTCATTGGTTTTCAAATCGTCGGGCCGACCCGAGGTATATTCAGAGGGCGCAACAATGGTATTGCTGCCCCACGGCCAGATAGAATGGTGAAATTGATTATCGAGATTATAGAATGTGTGAAGACGCCCCATCATGTCGAACTCATACATATCCAGATAGGTATTTTTCGCTTCTGAAGTGGTGAGAAAATGGCCATTATCAATTCGAACAAAATTATAAGATGGATAATCCTGAGTGACGTACCAGCGCACCAGACCATTCTGATCTAATGCATAATTATAGCGATCGAAATGCGTAATAAAATAAAACCCTGGCGCCATCTTGTCCGCATCGGTAGCAGGTTGCGTCACGTTGATAATTGGAAAACCTAATACGACCTCCGCGGAATCTACCGGCGGTAACGGCTGTGTGGTGAGCGTATAGACGGCAATTGGCGTATCTGCCTGAGAAAAGACAATATGGTTTTCAGTCTCCGCTACCAGCCCCAGAACCGGCAACAGATTTGCGCCTGGCGTAAGGGTGTAAAGATGTTCTATCGGCATCGCCGTTTTTGCCGCATCCTGGACCGTGACCATGATCTCAGCCGGTTCCAGACTCCAGACCCCGGCATAAGCGCTTAAAGGCGCCGTGCCGTAAGGGTCTAACAACATCAGCGCATTTTCTACCGTATTCTCTTGCGTGACCTGCGCAAGGCTATTTTCATAAATAGCAGTATGGTTAAGCACCATTTCATTATTGATATCGATACCCTGATTAATTGCCGGACGCGGCGCAGGAAGGACAACAGACGTTGCAGTCAACGTATTCATGATAAATCTCCAGTGTATTAATCTCATCGCCCCTCATGGGGACCACGAAAATTAATACTCTGGATTTTTAAGCCGTCCGAATAAAATACCGCAACAACACCTCATCACACCTTTTATTTTAGCAACTCAGTTACGTGAAGCGTTATATTCAAATTTTAGGTAATCCAGTACGGCAACAACATTGCCAGGAGACATCCGGTTAAGATGCGGCAGGAAGGGATGGTTGTGAACATAGCGAATAAACGCCGTCGCGCTATTTAACGTCGCATGGCGTAACAAACTCACCTTTTTATTTCCTGTGAGATTGCATACTGCCATCGCATAATCCCGTGTGGAAAATGTACGCCAGACGTTGTTGCGAATTCCTCCGCTCAAAAACAACCGCGGAGGAAGATCGCGTTTGGGCGGCGTAACGCCTCTTTCACGCACAAACGAAATATGGCAGCGACCCTGACGAAGATAGCTAAAATTCGCCATCATACAGCCGCCCAGAATGAAGCATTCGTGATCGAGATAATGCTGGACATTCAGGGAGCGCTCATCCGTCAACGCCTGAACCAACTCAAAATGTCGATAAGCAGGTAATACGGGTTTTACTAACATCCCCGGATCGTTTTTATATAAAATAGCGGGGCCGTAATCCACATCAAATAATACATTACGGCGCATGGTCATCGCCTCTTTTCGCTGCACCAGATGCGCCAGCGTGCCGGACGGGAGTCGTTCTTCGTAATCAGAATGATATTGATAATCCGCTTCCACCGGTTGGGCGGAGTAATTCGTTGAGATCGCGACGACCTTACCGCTCTCTTCTTCCGCCGTCACCAACACGTATAAGCTGCTGTCGCCGCCGTTAAATTTCACACGAAACGCCCGCGTGCTCATAGCGATGTCAAACGCGGGAAACACAAAATCGCGTTCCGCTTGATTAGCGCGACGGGACAGTTTTTGTAATTCGCGGCTAAAACCCGTGCTGTCTATCGCCAGCGCCGCGCGTATTTCAACTAGCGACGCTCCTTCGCCAATCAACGTGGCAAGGTTCTCTTGTCTGGCGTCGCTTCTGATAGCGGTATAGGAGATGAACGTTTTATTACACTGGCGGCAATACATACGCCGTTCACCTTTAGTGGAAAAACCATATTTTTTCAGCGACGTCCCGCCACAATGCGGACAGGACTTCACCAGACCTTTCCAGGGTTGATTCGCCGCCTGGCGAAAAAGATTAAGCGATCTGGCTGAGATAATGGGGAACAAAAAACCGCACGCTCGACAGAGAACATTTTTCCCTTGCGGTAGATAGTCTGGACTCCCCAGAATCCCCAGATTTTTGCAGCCTGGCGTTTTGCAAGCATCGACATTAATGTGAGAAAACATATTCACTCCCTGCGAATACTACCTTCAAACAAATATTGACTTTATTTCTGCAGGTGAGATGCCTTTTTCATACAGGGTTCGCATGGCACTCATCGCCGTCGCGGTATGCGAGAAAAAAGCCTGATAACCTGCACACAGATAGTTATGATTGGTTGCGCCTGACGCAGAGGGTAAAAAACGATGTTTCGGACAGCCGCCATAGCAGGCGAACTTCCATTGACAGCGATGGCACTCCTGCGCCATTGAACGCTGTTTATCGCTGCCGAACTGGCGATTTTGTTCGCCCTGATTCATTTGACGCAGCGTCTTCTGGTGGATATTCCCCAGTTTAAATTGCGGATAGACGAAGTGATCGCAGTTATAAACATCGCCGTTCATTTCCATCGCAAACGCGCTGCCGCAGGTAGGAGCAAAAACGCAAACCTGCGGCGGCAGGCCGCACCAGGCCGCCAGCGTCTGTTCAAATAGCTGGATGCCGATATCGCCGATATCCTCACGGATCCAGATATCAAATACCGCATTCAGAAACTGACCAAATTGCAGGCTATCGACCGACCACGGCGTCATCGCGATATGTTTATCCTGCGGCTGCGCCAGTCCATTTTCCCCGCAGCGTTCAACTAAAGGGATAAATTGCATATAGCGACTACCAATGCTTTTCAGGTAGCGATAGACCTGAACAGGATGATGCATATTGGTACGGTTAACTACCGTGAGGGTATTAAATTCTACGTCGTGTTGCGCCAGACAACGCACCGCATTTTCTACTTTTTCATGCGTCGGCTTTCCGGAGCGCGTCACTCGCCATTCATCGTGTAACGCGGCATCGCCATCAATAGAGACGCCAACCAGAAAATCATGCTCCCGGAAGAAGGTCGCCCAGTCGTCGTTGATCAGGATGCCGTTGGTCTGGAAGGTATTGACGATGGTTTTGCCGCCACAATAGCGCTGCTGAAATTCAACGGCTTTACGATAAAACGGGATGCCCATTAATGTGGGTTCCCCGCCCTGCCACGCAAAAATGACCTCATCAATATCCTGTGCGGCAATCTGCTGCCTGATGAAGAGTTCGAGGGTCTCTTCCGACATTTTGTAATGGTTTTTTCGATCCGGATAGAGCTTTTCTTTCTCCAGATAAAAACAGTACTTACAGTCAAGGTTACACACCGATCCGGTTGGTTTAACCATGACCTGACAACTTTTCCCAAACATCATTACCTTCCCTGAAATAAAAGAACCTGATCCGGCACAGAGTGACCGGATCAGGTGGGCATCGCCCTAAGTGGCATACTTAATTTTTTATAATTATTCCATTAGCCCCAGGTGACAGGCGTCGGCTTATCGCCACGGGCTTTCATCAGCGAATCGTTATCAATATCCTTTTTATACTTCAGGAACTTACCGTAAAGCTGTTTCTCAATCTGCGGCTGTTTACCAATTTGATTGAGCGTCTCGAAACGATCGGTTTTCAGGTTATAGAGATATTTGGGTTTATTCTGGCGATCGATGATCATCTTCCAGTCGCCGTCGCGGATCGCCCACTCATCCGTCGGATCATCCTGGAACGGCATATCGATACCGAAGATCAGCGGTTTCTGGCGTTTTAAAGTCTTGTCCTTCAGGAGCGGAACTAAAGACTGACCGTCGTAGGTACGATCGGTCGGAAGTTTAAAGTCCATCATGTTGGCCAGCGTCGGCAACCAGTCAAGACCATATACCGGCGTGTCCGTTACCATCCCCTGTGGAATGTGCTTGCCGTATTTGATGATTGCCGGTACGCGAATGCCGCCTTCCCACAGGTTGTCTTTACGCCCGCGCAGACCGTCGGTTTCCCCGGCCAGGTTCAGCTCGTATACCTTACGCGCTTCACGCGTGACAGGGCCGTTGTCGCTGGTAAAGA
The DNA here is from genome assembly GCF_046569525.1 of Salmonella sp. 741265055_HSA. NCBI lineage: Bacteria > Pseudomonadati > Pseudomonadota > Gammaproteobacteria > Enterobacterales > Enterobacteriaceae > Salmonella > Salmonella sp. 741265055_HSA. Next base: position 19,740 of record NZ_JBKFSQ010000009.1, read on the forward strand.
TGACGATGGTGTTATCTTCCTCGCCCATCGCCTTAATTTTATCCAGCACTTTACCGACCTGCTCATCCATGTAGCTGATATTGGCGTAATATTCGCCAGTGCCGCGCCACGGTTTGTCTGCCCAGTCGCCGTAGAACAGATCCGGATGCTGCTTCTGGTAGTCGGTCATGTACTGCGAATACATATCAAGGTATTTTTTCGGCGACGCCAGCGGGCTATGGACTTCGGTAAAGGCGACATATAAGAAGAACGGATTATCGTCTTTTTTATTATCCAGCCAGTTCACCACTTCAGAGCTCACAAACTCGCCGCTCATCTTATCTGCGCGGCCAATATGTTGGCCATTACGAATCCACCCCGTAGGATGCACCACGCCATAGCGCGGGCGCTCCTTGGCGTTGTCCAGCGTAGCATCGGTGACAAATCCCGCCGGATTAACCAACGTATAGTCAAAGCCCATGTCTTTCGCCTGCGGCTGATCGGTGCGATCGCCGCCCGCATTCAGGTGTAATTTCCCCATCATCGCCGTATCGTAGCCCTGCTGTTTTAGCAGATTGGCGATAGTCAGTTCATTACGCCCCAGCGCAACATCTTTGCCTTCCGGTATCCAGGAACGGATTCCGGTACGGAACGGCATACGACCGGTTAACAGGCCCGCGCGGGAAGGAGAACACAGAGGCGCTGGCGCATAATAGTCGGTAAATTTCACCCCCTCCTGCGCCAGTTTGTCTATGTTAGGTGTTTTAACGATGCGGTGCCCGTAGGTGGCGAGATCGCCATACCCTAAATCATCCGCCAGAATAATGACTAAGTTAGGGCGCTTTGCGCTTGCCGCTTGTGCGGTTGATAATACGCTTCCAGCGCATAGCGCCAACCCTATCATACTGGCAACGACTGTTCTTTTCATTTCAACTCCTTTGAGTTATCGCACGGTCTGATTACGATATATTTGCCGATAGACCCGGCTGTGGAATACAGCCTAAATTAATTGCACTATATATATTCGATTTATCTTATATTTCTTCCATCAACATCGTTTTATCGCAGATAATTATTCACATGTATTATAATATTAATACCATAAATATATTTCGTGCTAAAGAAAACACGCCTGAAGCAGTCTATAAAAAAAGGAATCACGAACGAGTGACGCAGATCTCAAATATGGTCCATGTGTCAGAACCGCTATTATGATGTCAATATATGTTGCTGCTTCAACGGTAACACCCTCATTTACTGGCAGTAAGTTGTCTTTGTGAGAAATTATCCCCATTCGAAGTTTCATTAATTTCATGCTATCCGGTGTGACTTTTACAACAGAGACATAAACTATAAATCAAATAGTTATCACACAACAAACAACATTATCTGACACGAATATTTGACGATTATATATCGCTGATATTTTTGAGACATCTATCACCTACGTATAAAAAGACACTCCTTAGAATTCGCTTCTTTACACAACATTTCACTGTGTTTTTACCTCATGGAGTTGAGCATGAAAAATAAGAAATATATTAATAGTCTACTCGCCGCATGTGTTCTTTTCTCTTGCTTTAATGGCCAGGCAGCGGAGTTGAAACGCGTATACGGTAAACTTAGCTTCGGATATGGCGACTGGAATAAAGGCTTTGTCAATGTCGATCGCGGCGAAGTGTGGAAAGCGGTAGCCGATTTCGGCGCCGTGTTTGACAGGGGCGAATTTGCATCATTTTATGAAATGAACGTGCTCAACCATCCTGTAGAAGGCCGTAACCATGTTACCCAATTTCTGGGACATTATAGGGTGGTAGAAGGCTCTAACTTTACCGCAATGATGAAACTCTATATGTCGATGGAGAATAAATTCGGTGATGAATTAAACATGATGTACGGGGTAGGTTATCTGGGTTTAACCAGCCCATCAGGCTTTATTAAGCCCTATTTCGCTGTTCATAACTTATCGAACGATTATACCTCTAAAAAGTATGGACAGGCGACAGGCTTTAACGGTTATGTTCTCGGTTGGGTCGCGGCTTATAACTTCGATATGTTTAATGAAAAGTTCGTCATTTCAAACTGGAACGAAGTTGAAATGGATCGTAATGATGCCTACGCCGAACAACAGGGTGGGACGACCGGCCTGAACGGCGCGGTAACGTTTACATGGAAATTTATGCCGCGATGGACCGCCTCCGTCTCTTACCGTTACTTCAATAATAAATTGGGGTATGACGGCTACGGCGACCGTATGAATTACCTGATCGGCTTCGAGTTTTAATAATTAATAAACTTGATGAATATTACTTAATTTCCCCGGTTTGTAGTTGTGAATGACACGACTACAGACATCGTTTTTCTTTAATGTAGCGTAAATGGATGGTTTATATGAACAAAAAGTTTTCGATATCCCTATTGTCGCTGTGCATTGGTTTGACTTCAGCCATTTCCTTTTCAGCCGATGCGCGTGATATCACAATTTATTATACAAACGATTTACATGCCCATGTAACCCCAGAAATTATCCCCTATGTATCCAAGACACGTCCGGTAGGGGGCTTTGCACCCATCTCGAAAATTGTCAAAGATGCAAAAGCGAAAGAGAAGGATGTCTTTTTCTTTGATGCTGGCGACTATTTCACCGGACCTTTTATTAGTACGCTGACCAAAGGCGAGGCTATTATTGATATTTTAAATACCATGCCTTACGACGCCGTCTCTGTCGGTAACCATGAATTTGACCATGGCCATGAGAATCTGGTTAAACAACTCAGCAAATTGCAATTCCCGGTATTGTTGGATAATGTTTTTTACAGCGGCACAGATACGCCATTAATTAAAGAACCGTATACTATCGTGGAAAAAGATGGATTCAAGATCGGCGTCATCGGTATGCACGGCGTTTCCGCATTCTATGAAGCGATTGCCGCAGGCGTGCGTGAAGGCGTTGACTGCCGCGATCCGATTCCTTATGTGAAAAAACAGCTGGAAGAGTTAAAAGGGAAAGTTGACCTGACCGTGCTGCTCGCCCACGAAGGCGTGCCGGGTATGCAATCCAGCGCGGGCGAGGCTGATGTCGCACGCGCGCTGAAAACCGACGTTGATATGGCGAAATCGCTGGAAGGCTATGGACTTAACGTCCTGATTACCGGCCATGCGCATAAAGGTACGCCAGAACCGATTAAAGTGGGCGATACCCTTGTCGTTTCCACGGATGCGTACACCATCGAATTAGGTAAACTGGTGCTTGACTGGAACCCGGAAACCAAAAAAGTGGACAGCTACAATGGTAAGTTGATCACCATGTATGCGGATACTTATAAGCCAGATCCGGTCACGCAGGCCAAAATTGATGAATGGGATAATAAGGTTAAGAAAATTACCGATGAGGTGGTCGCGCACTCTCCGGAAGTGCTGACCCGTTCTTACGGTGAATCCGCGCCAACCGGCAACTTAATCACCGATGCCCTGATGGCTACCGTTCCTGGCGCCGACGCATCCTTCTATAATGCTGGCGGCATCCGTACCGAATTGCCTAAAGGTAATATCACCTATGGTGATGTGCTGAGTATGTATCCGTTCACCAACGATGTCATGAGCATGGAAATCAGCGGTAAGGACCTGAAATCCATCATGTCACACGCTGCCGATCTGAAAAACGGTATGCTGCACGTATCGAAAACCGTCCAGTTTAAATATGACAGCACCAAACCGCTGGGCCAGCGTATTGTTGAATTTGATATCAAAGGCAAACCGGTAGAAGACAATAAACTCTATACCGTCGCGCTGGATTCCTTTATCGGTAAAGGTGGTGGCGGATTTACCTTCACTAAAGGTAAAAATATCAAATATATAGGGATACAAACCGCACCGGCGTTGGTTAACTATATGAAGCAGGTTAACAATATTCAACCTGACCACACCATGCGCGTGGATGATATTAGCAAATAAGCCATAATGTTATGCGGTCGATAACCGGCCGCATAACATACTTAGTTATGCAAACAGCGGCATTTTGTATACCCGAAATGCAGAAATATCATAACGATAATTCGTGCCATTCGTCTCTTCGTTCTTGAAATAGCCCGACGTCACCATCGCTTCGAATAAGACCTCTTTCGTCTCTTTATTGATTTCTTGTAATACCAGTCGGCCTAACGCCTGTTGCCCTTCATCCGGATCGACAAGATCGCTGGAGCCTGGTTGCGCGGTAATGGTATGTTCAAACTCATCAACCGTCGTCGCGCCGAAGTGAATAACCAGGTGACCATTAGTCAATAAATGCTTAGCGCTCACAAAACTGCTATAGCCCCGGTTCCCGACTTCCGTTTTTCCATACTCATACGGACGCGTTACGGTCATCGTGTTTAGGTTTATTTTAAACTGAACCACCCGGCTGAAGTTATCGAGCGGTAACAGGCTGTTCGCATCTTCGCGTGAACGATAGTTACCATTATCAAAGACCATAAACTCCAGAATACCTGGCTCATCATTTGGAATTTCAACAATGTTATGCTGCCCCCAGGTCCAGAAATTCTTATCTGCCGCATCAATCCCTCCCGGCGAGGTAAGATCATACAGCGGGATACCATCATCATCGACAGGGGTTAATAAGTATTGCCTGAATTCGTCAGACCAATTCTCATGGTTCGCCATAATAAAGCGCAGTTCGCCGGAATCCACATTTACGCCAAAAATCGCGCTCTGATGTCGACCGGAACAGATCAGCAAATTGTTGGGTTCATTAATATAACTTTGGTTGATGTGCAGCCAGTCATCCATTGATACGTCCTGACCTGGCGCGCTTCCGGAAGGACGCGGCGATCTGGAATAATCCATCACATACAGCATATCGTAATAGGCGACTTCAAGCCCGGTAGATAAGTTAATAATAGAAACGCCATCTTTCCCGGTTGAGTAACCATCTGGCCGTCCATTGCTATATTCTGAAGGCGCAATCACCAGATTATTCTCAATGGGAAGAATGGAGTGATGGAACTCATTGTCGAGGAGATAAACCGTATAAACCCGTCCCATAATGTCAAATTCATACATATTCAGACAATGGTTTATTCCCTGTGACGTCGCCAGGAAATGGCCATTATCCATTCTGACAAAATTATAAGAAGGGATTTCCTGACTTACATACCACCGGACAATCCCGTTATGATCAAAAGCCAGATTATACCGATCAAAATAGGTGGAGAAATAAAGCCCTTCCTCCATCAGCGAGGCCTGCTGCGCAGGACAGGAGACGCTAATAATGGGGAAACCGAGGCTCACGTTAGCCGAATCCGTGGGCGGTAATGCGTCTGTCATGACTGTATATTGCCCGACAATTTGCGAGGCAAGGCGCAGGGTAATCTGATTATTCACCGCGGATACCATCCCACACACAGGAATAAGGTTAGCGCCCGGATGTACATCATATTGATAACGCACTGCCTCTGTCGTCGCTTCGCTGTCAACAACATTGATCTCAAGCGCGGCAGCTTCATCAATCCAAACCCCCAGGTAGAGACTCAACGGGGCGGTCCCATAGGGATTTGCGGTTACAATGGCCTTGTCACAGGTATTAGATTGTGTGATCTCCGCTAATCGTTGTTCATGTATAGCGTTATGGTTTAACACCAATGCGTTATTGGTGTCGATTTTCTGGTTAATCGGCTCACGCGGTGCAGGCAAGTTAACCATTGACGGATTTTTCTTATTCATACGTTTCTCCTGATTAATTCAGATACAGACAACGAACGGCCACAACATGCCAGCCAGTTGCGTAGCAAATAACCCTACTTAAACAAGAGAAATCGGTTTAGTAATTTAAAATAAAACATCCATAAAATAAAACCCAGACTAAAATTATTCTTTATCATCCGGTATTTTTATTTCCCCCGGCACTACTATAAAAGCATAACAATTATGTAGCATTAATGCATTGTGACCAATAGCCTATACCTTTTTAATGGTTGACATAGGCCTTGCGTCATAATTCAAATTATTTAACACCAACAATAAATCAATCAAAATACATCAATCTACTGATAAAAATTAACACTACTATCATTTTATTTTTAGAGTGACTAAAAATAAAATTTTAGCTTTTCTAAAAAACCATCATTTTTGTGACGCGATACGATTTTCTCTGGAAAAAAGACGCTATTACAGTCACGCCAGTTGATCCCTAAATTTAATATGCATATTATTATCGCCACCCCAATTAAACCCATAAAATAACATCATGACTATTTATTTAATTAACAGCACACACACTTACAATGATAAGACCAATGAGCTAAAAAACATAAAAACGGGAAAAATGATAAAAATTGCCGCAATGCGTATAAAGTGCCTGGAATATATGCTGAATCACGCGCAACAAGAGATTATTTATAAAAAACAACTCACTGATGAACTTTGGGGGGAAAGAAGTCAATTTATCAGCGACGCCAACCTGACCCAAGTATTATATCTACTACGGCGCGACCTTAAAGGCTTTGGCCTGAGCCAGTTTTTTTCCACGGTGCCCCGAACTGGTATTAAAGTTGATGCTAACATTATTATCAGCAATGAAAACAAAAACCTCCCATTTTCTTTAAAAAAAGAAGGAGATAAATATATGACATTATTTTTCGCTTTACTGACCATGGTCACAATGGTTATTTATTTAATACGATAATTTGTTACTAAACCGACAGACCGCATAAGGACGTGCTCCCTTCAACCAAAGCATCAGGCTGCTTTTCCTGGCTAAAAAGAAAGGTCGACTGAAATGTTGATATCAGTTTTTTGGCATTTTTATAATGGGTGTTGTTTGTAGCCAGATAAGCATAAACGGGTAATGTACGAAAAATTATTTCATCCGGCATACGTAGTATTTTTATATTATAACGTCGCACATCTTTAAAATAAGTAGCAATCTTCCCTGGCAAAATCGCAACCATATCGCTTTTTTCAACAACACCTATCACTCCAAATAGTGAATCACTATAATAACATATTTCCCTGCGCCCCGCATAAGGCGTACTGTTCTTGAATAAATCAATGCTATCAGCGGTGAAAGAAGAGAGCATATCTGAATGATAGACAGCATGTCTGGCAGCATAAAAATTATATAAAGAAATTTTTTCAAGCCCAACCAATGGACTTTTTTCACCACAAACACAAACAAAATCAGATAAATTATCAATAAGATAACTTTCGATCATCTCATTCTTAATTTCCAGAGTTCCCATGATGACATCCGCATAGCCATGCGTCAGCATGGAGGCTGGTGAGTATTCCCCTGTTTTTTTAATCGCATAGTGTTTAATAACATATCGGTTCACCAACATAATATCCAGCAATGCCGGAAAATAATAATTTTCAGTTATATCACTCCCCAGAACAATGAGTTCATTACTCTCCTGAGCATATGTGTTATCGCAAAGTGTGCTTTCTATAGATTCAATTGCCTGGCGAAATACCTTGTGGAGCGATTTACCTTTGCTGGACGGGACTAATCCTTTGCGGGTTCTGATAAATAACTCTTCACCATAAAGATTTTGTAAGCGAAGAAGAGCCTGAGAGATCGCCGCAGGCGTGACATCCAGCTTCCTGGCCGCCCTGGTTGCATTTCCTTCAGTAATAACCATATCGAATACTTTGATCAGATTGTAGTCAATTTTTTTAGCATTTTTTATTGGCCGCATATAGGTTATCCTGGCTGGTATAATCTGGCACCATCATTTAAGGCGCAGATTAACCTTACACCACATTTATTTCAATAAGTAAATCATTTCTTCTACCTGTTTGTTATTAAATTATAATTTTATTGGCATCATTTCAGTCTGTGTGAAATAAAAACATATAATACTATTTTATAAAAAAACATCAAAAACATCTGGCATACTTTATAAAAAAGTAAAAAAATATAATGTTATCCTATTTAATCACAAATGATTCTCTTATTTCTTTGAGGTTCTCTACGCTTATCCGTGCTGATGTAAGGAGTACTTTACCGCCAGTGAACACACTGACAGTGTCAAACTTACCTTATGAATATCAAAATGGAGTGAATTCATGAGACAATACACTATTAATAACGAATTTATTTATAATGAGTCGTTAAGAGAAATAATATCATTACATGATAAAAAAGTGCTAAAGATGACGCTAATGCGTGCGCGCTGTTTAAGCTACCTTATTGAAAATGCGTACAGAAAGTTGATTACGCGAGAAATGATTTCACACGCAGTTTGGGGAGAGCGAAGCCAATTTGTTAGCGATGCTAATCTGACGCAACTGCTTTATCTGCTGCGACGAGATTTACAACAAATCGGGCTTTTCGAACTGTTCGTCACGCTCCCCAGGCAGGGGATAAAAATCGATGAAAGATTTATCATAGACTCTGCTGACATGCCGCCACAAGCTATTCAACATCATACTCACCGATGTAATAAGATTATATCTATTGGTATTCCCACTCTTTTTTTATTGATCGTACTTTTCTTTTTAGCGCCGTTTATCTGAAGATAAAATCTGTAGACCGTGTCCCGGGAAGGTGAGAACATTTTTCATAATATCCTCACACGACACTGACGGGACACCATCTGCGGTCTGCTACGCGGTTCAGTCATAGACAATGCGTAGCACTGTTAATTGCTTATCTTCATCCAAATAATCGCGTTTTACCGTTGCATGAGGAGACGATATCGGCGTGATAATATTCTCGACAATAATATAACGTTCAATCCCCTCTTTATTATGGCATTGAATTTCTAAGGTTCCCACGTCATTCCAGCAGCCTGCCTCAACAACCGATCCCATAAAATGAATCTGAGCGGTCGGTTTCGCTGTCCCTTCATGAACGATAAAGGAAAGTAAAATCACCGGTATGACGCAACGCATAGACTTCATTTTACTTTCACTCCTGTGCGTTCTCCACTGAGCGAATATCACCCCTTCGCTTTCTGAATCGCCATTTGCAACATATCCTGAGTCGTGCTTCCCGGGATCACGGTCACCCGTTTTACATCACCGTTTTGCGTCTGAGGCATGACGACAAAAGCAGGCGTGCCGCTAAAGTCCATATGCTGCGCCAGTGCCTGGTTAGTGAGGAGCGCATCATGTACTGCACCGCTGCTTTGCGCTTCTTTTACGGCGGCCAACTGCGTTGGCGTTAGATAATGGTGCGCGAGCGTGTAGACATCCTGTTCGTTAAGCTGCCCTTCCACTTTGCCGGTAGCATACAGGGCATTATGCCAGTCGAGATATTTCGCCCCGCCCTGGGTGAGCCACACCTGCTCGCCGACTCTTGCCGCCAGTCCGGATACCGGCCAGCGGGAGGAAAAAATAGGAAACTCTTTGAAAATAAACCGAGTATCCGGGTTCGCCTTAATCAGGTTTTCGACCACAGGCGCCATTTTGCTACACCACGAGCACTGGTAATCAAAGAACATCACCACCGCCGCTTTTGCATCGTCGGGTCCAACGGAAGGACTGTTGCTACTGAGCAACTCAGCACGATACTGTAATGCCAGTTGAACATACGCCTGTTGTTGCGCAATCTGCTGACGCTGATGCAACGTCTCGCTGGCGGCGACCAAAAATTCAGGATGTTCGGCCAAATACGTTGCCACCACCTCTCCCACTTTATCCGGATGACTGACGATGTAGGCTTCCGCCGTCGGGCCAATTTGCGACGTCGGGACAGAATCGGCAGCGATTGCCGAGGCGGATACGGCAACGCCTGCCAACGTCAATATCGCCAGTCGGGAAAGTTTTAACGCGTGATAATACATAATAAAAGTCTCGCTCGATAAGTTCGGAAAGCCTCCCGCTATCGGGAGACGCCTGAAAAATAGGTTAATGCATACGCGTCAGATCCACGGTTTGCGCTGGCATTACCCGCCCATAGTCATTAATACTTTGCCAGCGCACAGTGCAGCGAACCGTATGCCGACACCAGTGCGTTTGGCGCGTTGCAAAGGGTGCCACGACCCCGGCGTTGTCCTGGGCGCGCTCGTTAGCGCGTAATAAAAAGAGCGTAACGTAATAGGGTGTAGGATTTCGTACCGTCGCGCCATCGGGGGTAAGCGACCAGACCAGATGCCGGTAGGCCTGCTGCGGATCGCCGGCGAGTCCCTCCGGGCGATAAATCAGCTTTAATGCAGAGCGGAACGCCATTTGTACACGGTTCACTTCCGGTTTACCGGAGGGAATAGCGGCGATACTCAAGGTAAACAGACTTTCCCTGTCCGCAGGTAGCGGTTCACCGGTATAAACCACCCGCAACGTGTTTTCCTGGCGCGCTGAAAGCATAAATAATGGCGGCGTGACCACGAAGGGCGTGATATTCCCTTCGTTTTGGGTTCCTGGCCAGCGACCGCCGGATAAAATATGCGTATCAATTAACCATGACGCGTCTGAATGGTTACTTACCGGTACGCTTAATGCCGGGGCGCCCGTATGATAGATAAAGCGAGTACCGCCAATCACCACGCCAGCCTGCGCCCATGATATGGGAAGCAAGCACCAACATATCGCGCAGCGTAAAAAGAACTTATTCATAGGCAAGAATGAAGGTTGCGGAGGCATTGGCGTCCCCAGGCGTTACCGTGCCGCCATCGGCAAGATAACGCGCGTAAAATTGCAGATGCGCCGACGCCTGGCCCGGGCTGAGCGTGACTACATCACTCTCCTGCCCCAGTGGGATTAAGGTTTTATTTTGGTCATAAAGCGCAATCCCAATGCCTGAAGCGTCGCTTTCCCCCGCTGTAAGCGCCAGTAAATCCGTATTACGACTGTCCGCCGCACCGCTAAAACTGACCGTTACACCGCTGGCAGTGCTGCCGCAGTTCTGTAAATCGATAGCAAAAAGTTGCCAGGCGGAACCGTCGCCCGCGCGATAAAACTGCCGTTGAGAAACCGCGCCCATCGCCACGTTGATATTTTCCGAGCCTGGAGAGAGCGAACACGTATTGTCCGTGATGGTTCCGGAGACATAGACCCGGCCATCGTGTGCCTGGACGCCGAATGCCGCCAGCAGCATCCCGATGCCGTACAGGATATCGTTACGCATAATTACGATGGCTCCTCATTCATACTGCATATCGAAATACATGACCGCCGTCGCGTTCCCGGACGTGACCGTCGGCCGGGTCGATTTATAGCGAATATAAAAAGACAGCGTGTTGCGTCCGGCTTTCAACGGATAGACCACCGAGTCGGCATTATTGATACTGACGGTATCCTGATCATCATTCAGAATTTCCACCCCTACACCGCTTGCTAACATACTTCCGCTTCCCATTCCGGTATCGGTGATCGCTAATAGCGCGGGATTGTCTGGATCGGGTTCGCCGGTAAACCAGATCTTCGCCCCGGCAATTCCTCGGGAACAATTTTTGAGGTTGATATTAAAGGGCTTAAATTTTGTTGTTGTTCCCGTCGAAGGAAAATCGCCGACCGCAAACTGTCCTAAATCAATACTTTGACTGAGACTGGAAATATCTATGTCGCAGGTTTGCGCCACAATAGTGCCGGTAAATTCGAGGTTATAAGCGAGGTCGTCAGCGCTGGCATTGATTTGTGGACACAGCATCAGTCCCATGGCAAAAAGAGCGCAGTGTGATCTGTTCATTTAGTCAAAGTCCACTCGCAGGCTGGCCAGCGCGGTAAACGCCCCTTCCGCTGGCGTTTCTCCTGTTGTACTCACCGGGTAGGCTTGCAATGTGATGTTAGCGCGTCCGGCGCTATCGGTGACAAAAGGCGCGACGCTCTGCACATCATTGGGGATAAGCGCGTTTCCTTCATCGGTTTCGACCACTACACCGACATCGGCATTATCCGAAGCGATAGCCTGGGGAACGTGGCTATCCGGCGTAGCGATAAGACGCATCGTTAAATTGACCTGCGAATCCAGGCCGCTACACTTTACCGGTACGCTGAATTTTTTCGCTCGTACCCCCTCCGGCTTTTGGCCTGCGTGGCTGAAATTGCCGCTGTATAATGCGCCGAAATTCACCAGAATCGTTTGTCCGGCGTTAATTTCGCAGCTTTGCGGTACGGTCACCGTTCCACTATAAAGAATGCTGTACACGACATCTGTCAGCGGATCGCCTGCGGCGGTCATGACATAAACATTGAACATAGTCTTTGGACTAATATTCACCGTGCCGACGAACGGTTTAACAATTTTGAGCTGAAACTCCAGATTTGAGTCACGAACGTAAAACGGTTGACCCGCTTTCACATTTTCATCATATCCCATCAGGACATTGTTTATTGGCGGATAAATATCACCCACCGCAGAATCCTCAATTCGCATTCCGCCTTCAAGATAGTCCGGGTCCAGCTTTAAATATTTCCAGTTACCGCTCGTTTCTACGACCGGATATTGCGACACATAGGAGCGATAAGTCTGGCTATAGGTCGCCGCGCCGGCGGGACATACCGCCTGTACATTGACTTCCTGGCTTTTTTCCAGTTGAACCGTCGTTCCCACCTGGTTTTGTTCTGCCGTCAGAGTGGTCGTTAAATCGTAATTAATACTGGAAGGTACACCGTTAACGTTTTTACACACGTCTGCGAATGCGTACTGCGATACGACACTTCCCACCAGCAGAGCAAATAAAAGAGGTATTTTCATTTAATGACACTCCGCATGTTGTCGACTCAGAATCTGACGGGAGGAAGAGAGATGATAGGACGCGACACACTGTTGATCCGGCAGGTTCCCCCAGCGAACGTGCAGAATGCCTTGCGCTGACAACCCGGAAAGATAGACTTCCCCGGCCTCGTCAACAATCGCCTCCGCATGGCGATCATTCACCGTCACCGTTGCGCCAAAGGGTACAGGCTTACCGTTATGATTCAGCGTTACCAGGGCACGCTCGCCGACTCGCGCTTTAAAGCTGGCCAGAACCAGCGCACCTTCGGTCGGCACAACGCGAGTCACCGCGTCATCAATATCGACATCATCAGCCATGGCGTTAACGTCCAGCGCCATACGGTTTTGGCGATATGTTGTCGCATACGGCACCACCGCATAGCCACGCGCGTCCGTATGAATACCCGGCTGGTCGACAACGCCGACATTAGCTGCGCCCGGCGCGGCAATCAAAATATTGGTATTGCCCAGCGGCTGGCTTAGCGTCACTCCATGCGCGTGCGCCACCAGGCCGCCGCTCAGGCCATAATTCACCTGCCGGTAATCGCCGTTATCGCTAACGTTATAGCCAATGTTGGCATTGCCTTTCGCCCCATCGTATTCCAGGCTGGCGGTACCGCTTTCGCCAATACCGTGATTCTGATAACCTTGCTGTATGTTGTAACTAAGATTGTTTTCGTCCAGCAGTGTGCCGCTAAGGCCCGCATTCTGCGTAACGTTATGCTGTTTATCCGTACTGGTGCTAAAGGTAGCGTAAACATTGTGATGGCGCGTAACCTCATCATCGTGTTGCAACCATTGACTTAGCGGCACCGAGATATTCAGCGCGAAAATTTGATCGCGCTCCGCATCGCCTGCGGATTTGTTATTGTTATACGAAACGCTCCACGCAATACCCGCCAGCGTATCGCTGTATCCCACCTGCAACAAAGAATCCTTTTCATCAGTGTGCCAGTAACTTTGCTGACTGCCAGTAATAAAAAGCGATCCCAACCCGCCTAGCTGTTGATTGATATCGAGTTGTACTTTCCCCCTCCTGGTATAATAAAGATTGTAATAATCCGCCCATTCCGGCCTGCTTTTATCGCTGTCAGTTCGATTGTCCTCGTCATAGCCGCTCATCCGTTTCCACGCGGTATCATCCAGCGTATAAAAGCCCGAGGTTGAATAGCGATAGCCCATAAGCTGTAAATTGGTTCCTGACTGTGCAAGCGATTTGGCATACAGGAAACGCAGCGATTGCCCCTGGTAGGTGTTATTATCCGCCAGCGTACTGGCGGCCTGGGTGACATCCAGCGACACCGCGCCCCAGTCGCCCAGATTTGCGCCGCTGCCGATCGCCAGCGCGTGATAATGACTGGAAAGCTGTGTTCCGCCATACAGCGTAAAACCATGCGGTAACCCCCATATCAAGGTCGCCTGACTGAATTTCACCTTCTCTTTTTGACTACTATCGCTGCGATACTCCGCCACCGTCGCCGCATACTTCAGCCGCCCTTCTCGTTGTAGAATCGGCACGGCGGAATAGGGCACGTTGTAGCGATTAATAGAACCGTCGGACTCTTTGACTTCAACAGTCAAATCGCCGCTGGCGGCGGTGGGATAGAGATCATTAATGGTAAATGCCCCAGGCGGCACATAGCGCTGATTGATGATGTAGCCGTTTTGCCGAATGGTCACTTGCGCGTTGCTTCTGGCAATGCCGTGAATGGTCGGCGCGAAGCCCTTCATGCTGTCTGGCAACATATTGTCGTCAGACGCCAGTTGTAGCCCGCGAAAAGGAAGGCTGTCGAATAATGCGGAGGGGGTATAACTATCGCCTGCCGTCAGTTCTCCCTGCAAAAAGTCCACATCACGTTCCAGATAAGTACTGATGTGCTGCCAGTCGCTGTCGCTATTCTGATCGCCGCTATTCGCGTTCCATGTGGAATAGTCGCGTAACCGCCAGGCCCCCAGATTAAGGCCGCTATTCAACCCAAGAAAATAGCTGTTCTCCGCACTGCCGCCTGCGCTCCGATCCTGACTATTCGCGCCGGTAAAGGTGTAATTCAATAGCAACGCGTTAATTCCTTCATCCCAGTATTGTGGCGGGATATAGCCTCTGGCGCTGGCAACCATCGCCGCCTGCGGGATGCTAATGTCGAGACGTTGCTGCGCAAAATCAAAGCGGGTCCGGGCGGCCGGTATCGCACTGGCAAGATCCGGGCAACTTCCCGCCGCCGCCTTCGCCAACAGTGGAAACGCCCCGGTGTTTACCCCCATATTTTTAAGCATTTCAGGCGTCAGGCAGGCGCGTAATCCGCTGTCATCGGTGGGCGCGCTTTTTCCCGTCGTTTTCACCGCCTGGAAGGTAATGTCTCTGGTCGTGAGAAACGTATTGTTCAGGTAAACGTCAACGCGATACATTCCCGCCGCCTGGGCATTACGGGAAAAGGTCGATAAGTCGGCCACCGCAGACGGGTCGTCAGACAGAAATGCCGGGTTGAAATAGTTTTCCGCCCACCCCGGCACAGGCGTCAATGCGATAGCCAACGCCAGCGGGGTTAATACAGGTTTAGCTACGCTGGAGTAATATCGCGTCATGAAAAGCTGATTACGCATAACATCATGAAGCTGAACAAACGCGTGCTGGCGTCGTTGCGCCAAAATCATTTACCGTGCGCAAAGATACCTGGCCGGGCGTCGCCGGGAGAGTGATCGCGCCTTTCGGCGGTACCATAGTATTCGGCAGTTTTTTCCCCGCGCTGTACAGTTCAACCATCGAAACGTAGTACGGCGAAGGGTTAGTAATCGTTAGCTGGCCGCGCTCGTTACGGCAGCGAAGCGTCGACGGGGCATGGGTTGGCGCCTCCGCCAGATTTTTCGGGCGGATAAATAGCTTAATCACACTTTGCGTCGCAATTTGCAGGGAGTTGCCGGTCAGTTTATTTTTATCGACAGAGGGTATCGCTTTACTGTTTAAATAAAATACGCTTTCGCGATCGGTCGGTAATGACGGCCCGACATACATAATGCGTAATATATTTTCTTTTTTAGGCTGGATCACAAAGAGAGGCGGCGTAATGATAAAATCCGTCGAGCGTGAACCATCGGCATTGGCGACCCATGACTGAATTAAAAAAACATTGCTGGCAGAAGAATTAATAATCGGCAAGGAGGTTTGCTTACTTCCCTGCGGATAAATCACCCTGGTCGCGCCCAGCGCAATGCCTCCCGCCTGCGCGGCAAACGACAGGCCGGCCGCCGACAGAAGTAGCAATAATCGAAGAAAAATCGGTACGTTTTTTTTCATCTGCGTAATATCCTGATGCCGTCGGTTTGTTACGCGCCGTGACGCGCGTAACGCCCCTTTCTCGCCTCCCAACAGGCGAGAAAAAAATCCCGATAAGGAATCAGGAATAAACCATGCTAAATGTCGCCGTCGCGGTAACATTACCGGCACTCGCCGTACCGGTAGCGATATAATCCACGCTAAGCGGAATAACGTTTTCGCCATCGTTCAACGTAACAGTACTGGACGATTCACCGATATTCAGCGCCTGGCCATCTGGTCCATAAAGTTGTAATGCCACATTCGTCGCCGAACCTGCCCCAGCGGTATTCGCCAGCGAACCCGGCTGGTTTGCGTCCTGCTGGCCATTAAAAATCACCGCCGCATTCTGGCTGGTCTGAGTATCGCAGTCTTCCAGTTTAATGGTGAAATCTTCTTTTTGATTCGCCACCATACCGGCCTCGGTTAATTTACTGGCGCGAACCTGGCCTAATGTCACGGTCTGATCGACAGAGTCAGCGGAAACAGAACAGGCGGCGTCAACGACCTGTCCGACAAAATTTACCGTACCGCCAGTGACGGTTGTAGTATCCGCTTGCGCAGTGGACAACATTCCGCCAAAGGCAATCGCAGAGACCATTAATGCTAGTACAGGCTTTTTCATTCAAGCTCCTTTTAAATATAAAAATGAGGGTAATCAGATTTTTTAACGAAACGGCTGCTGATATTTCTTCACAGCAATATCACGACTTTTTCTTATGCGAAAAAAAGCGTCTTCTTGTTCTGACATAAATGTCAGAAGCAATAAAACAGCCACTCAACGTCGTGAGTTAATCTTTACGTTATAATGAGATAACGATGTTATTAATTATTAGCAAGCCAACGGCAAGTTGCAATCATCGACATTTGGTTTTATAGGACCAGATATAACCTGTTGTTTTATATTAACTTTACACCAGTCGTTCGGCTTATACCCTTTAGCCATGTTGACTTTTTAAAAACAGCCTTTACAACAACTTTCAATATAACATTTTATTAACAATAATAGATAAATTCAATCGAGATATGTAAATATATCGTTTCATATAGTGCATTAATACGCCACTGGCAGTTTTCCGAGCGCCGTCAGCCGCCCATTATCAATATGGATATACCCGCCTTTTTTTAGTTCAGACAGAATCTTCATGGTCCGACTGCGCGATATCCCGGTACGTCGTTGAATAAAATTCAACACGATAATGTTTTCCCGGTAGTCCTGTGGATAAGCCCAGACTTCAGTCAGCAGCGCCCGAACTTTCAGGTAAGAATCGACGCCGACTAATTCACGATCGCGCGCGCTCATCACCATCAGACGGTAAGCCAGACAACGGGCCACGTCGTGCCACAAATCGCATTCATTGGCGATTTTTATAAAATCCGGCAGGCGAACAAATCTACCGGTACAAACCGTTTCTGCGAGCAAAAAATGTTCCGGTCGCGCGGGGGCGTTATAGGTAGCGCCATAGCTGTCAACCATACCCACGACCGATGGCGCAAACGATGAAGATATATGGAGTCGGTTGTCATCACGACAGAAAGAAACAACGCCTGATTCCAGTAATACAATGTAGTTTTCATCATTTGCCTGTAAATAAAACTCATCGCCGATACCCAGCGTAAACGGTTGACCAAATGGCAACAACGCCGAAAATAAGGCATCAATCGCCGCGTGAGGTTTAGCCTGCTGAGAAAAAAGAAAAGAGTGTAATAAATTCTCATTATTATCTTTAGCAAAAGCGTCGTTCATCATTTTTTTCATTAACGATTGTCTACTCAATGTAGCGCCACAGTATAACCTCTAAAAAAGCGCTTAAATTAATAATAAATAACATCGCTATACAGTATTTCTGTATTCAAAAAGCACTAATACGCAATATTTTTAAAATTAAGACAATTCTTAATACAAAATAATTACAGAAAAGTAATAACGAATTACGCATAAAGAATGAGAGTTCAGGGGCCGCAGGAAAAGAGATTCGAAAGAACGCGCCTTCGAATCTCAAACCAATAGTCCAGATTAATGCAAATAAATAGTGATATTATCTAAAATAGCGAGGGGCAGCATAATACTCTACCATTTTATCCGCCAGCCAGCCGCCGTCTTCACCGTTAGAATGGATTGTCGTAATACTGATAGTGGAACCACCGCCCCATAAGATCGAAAAGACGTTAAAGTCCGGTAGGTTCAGCGCCTGCATCTGGCTCCAGTCATACCCTTTATCTTTACGTAAAAAGTCGCCGACGGTCGGGACGCCGTAAGTCGCGCTATTTAAGGCCGTATTGAGTAGCTGCAAAGAGAACGTGTCAGGATCGCTGCCAATGCGGGCGTCACCCATAAAAAAGGTTCCGCCGGATGCAAAGTGCGCAGCGCTGATTTTACTGACGCCCTCTTCTACTGTAGGCATATGGCCGCCAGGGATTTGCCACAGCATGGCGGGCGTCAGCAGCACTTTCGTCACCTGTTTGACCATCGCCAGGTAATTAAGCCAGCATGTCGCATTCCAGCCATAGTGGGCAAGCGCATCAGGACTGAAACAGTCACGCTCAAATTTATCAAACGCAATAAAGTCCGGCGCATATTCTCCGCTATAAACCCCCAGTTCATGAATAAATCCGGCGATCGCCTGCCCTTCAGCTACCGGATCAGCGGTATCGCGCAGCACCCAGTCCGCCGTTCCTGTCGCCCAGACATTCGTCTGCCAGCCAAAAGCCACATCCGGGGCAAACTGACGAACAAGATAGTTCACCGCCTGAATATAGCCGTAGAGATCGTCGCTAAACGTCGGCAACGAAGGCGCGATAAAGCCAGCCATCGCCGGTAATGCTTGTATCGCCGCCGCCAGTTGGGCATTCACCGGCACACTGTTTTTTTGTCGCACTACGGTGTAGCCATACGGTCCTTGCTGTAGCGCCCCCAGAAAATCCGGGTTAAGCACAAAGGTGGCCGGGACAGGATGCGTCTCATCTTTGTATGACTGCGCCGCCAGACACTGGGTAATAAAGTTACCAAAATGGTTACGTAGCTTTTGCGCATCCTGTAAATCCGCCAGGGCGCTACCACCGCTGGCATTCGCGGTATAAATAACCATTACCGGCATAACGCTACGCCCGGCTTCTTTTTCTATCTGGCGCACCAACGCAACGGTTTTATGGATCGGTAACGTCGCGTAATCCAGAAAACCGTCCCCGTTCACGTCAACCTCTGCGGCCGGAACCGGATCGCCGCCGCCGTCAAAACCATCGTATTTAAACAACGCGCTAAACGGTATATCGCGATAAAGAGAAACCGTCTCTGGCGCGTTAACCGTCACGCCGCCATGAGCAAGGTAATCAGGCCAACCTTTTACCTGTAGCGTCACGCCGGGCAGAAACTCCAGCGCCACATGGTTGACCTTTTGCAACAACCGTAGCGGCCCGGCCTGTTCACAACGCCACGGCACGCTGTCGATGAAAATATCGTCCGTCTGAACATCATACAGCCCGGGCGCAAAACGTAATGCCAACGTCTGCCGATCGCTACCGCTCTCCAGCATTAATGAGTATTGATATTTACCGCTGCTGAACAGATAACGCTGCGGCGCAACGCCATCAGGCAGGCCCAGTAGAGTGGCATCCACCGTCACGAAACTCGCCGTATCGATCGCTGCCTGCTGGTAAGCGACAGCAACCTCGGCAACCTGCGCCGCGGCAGGGATAAAACTCGTAAGCTGTATGGGTGCCGATATAAAGCGGTTATTAATCATCGCAGGCTGCAGATTGACCGTATAATGATGCCCCGCCAGTAGCCGGGTGATTAACTGCGGTTGGTTGGCGATAAGCGTGACAGTACGCTCATCCGCTTGCGTAGCATCGGCGATCTCAACGGTCAATTTCGCATTACCAAGCACAGGGGCGTCAATCATCAGACGCGCGCTGGCATAACGGACAATCGGCAGACAGGATACCTGGACCTGCGCGACGGCATCGCCGGATTGCAGCGTAACGGTAAAAGAGGACTCGACTGGCGCGATTTGCATCTCATCATTCGCCAGTACCGGTACGGTAAGCCGATACGTTCCTGCGCTAAGATCGCCTATTGTCAGCACCTCTCCCCACTCACCGACAACGCGCCGGGTTTCGCCGGCAGGAAACAGCAGCTCAATCGCCGGTTTAAGCGCCACGGTCTGCGTCATGGCAGGAAAGTGAACGCAAATTTTTCCCTGACGGGCAGGGTCATGGGCCAACGTCGCGCTCAAATCGCTGATGGCAACTGGCGTCTGCGTGGCGGCCAGATAGCACTGTAATTCGGCGGTATCCCCCGCCGCCAGCATCAGCGCGCCGTCATGATTAATGGTGATGGTATTCTTCTCGATGGGCCATCCCCCATCGCTGGCCAGCGTTACGGCCTGATTCCCCAGCATTGTTCCCTGAAACGGACTGTAGGGATCGGGGTGCGCGCTGGCCGTAAAATTCAGTTGAAGCTGATTGAGATCTATCGCCTGGGCGTAGAGGTTGGTCAGCGTAAAGGTGACGCGTTGATACCAACTCGCGGTATTCAACTCGCTAACGTTAAGCGTAAGGCCGTGTTCCTGAAGGTCGTTATCCTTTTCCGGCACATCGGGTTCAGCGGGTTGTTCATCTGCGGCGGGTATCGCTGGCGCCTCCTCATCGGATAGGGTTTCAGACTCTGCGTCTTCGGATGAAGATGACGCCAGCGTCAAGGTAATGGCGGACATTTTTACCGGCACCTGCGTCGCCGCGAGGCTGAAAGAAAGCGTCCCACGTTCGCCCGGCTGAAGAAGTAATGCATCGCTGTTATTAATGATGATGTTGTTAGTTTCCAGCGTGCCATACGAACTATCATTCAGCGTAAGCGGCAGGTTCCCTTTGAGCGTACCGCCGCTATTTCCCCATGGATCGATGTGCCCGGAAGCCGTGAATGATATTGCGGCATGGTTCATATCGACCGGATTACCGCTCTCATTGATGAAGGTTAAGGTGATTTTTTGATACCAGCTGTTGACGTCAAATGCGCTGGCATGAATGGAAATGGTCATGGTCTACTCTTCCTCTGTCCCTGGTGGAGAAAAGCCCCGGAAAACCGGGGCTTGAATCATGAAGCCCAATACATCGTGTTTAATACCGTGTATTAGTAAGCGCCAAGATCGGTCCATGCACCGCCGGCACCGCAGTTCAGGTCAGGCTGGTTGCCCATAGACCACCATTTCACCTGATAGTTATGGCCTTTCCAGCTAACGATTTCGAAAGAACCCCAGTTTGCGCCATAAACGGTCAAAGCATCCCACTGCGCGTAAGGTGACGTTTTGTCATCTGCTGGCGTATCATCCTCAGCCGGCGTGGTATCTTCTTCCTCGTCCGGTACAGGAACGATAATCTCTTCTTCTTCCTCCTCCGGTTCCGGTTGAACCTGAGATAGCGCAGGCACAGCCGTCAGAACAAAGCGCTGTTGAGAGGACGGTTCGTTGTAGCAGTCGCGTACAAACAGGGTGAACTGAAAGGCTGTTTTTTCGCTAACTTCCGGTACCACAACCTCAATGATTTCTGCAGTTTTGTCTGCCACAGCGATTTGCGAAGGCACGCCCCAGCTAAAGGACAGCTCATCGTTATCTTCATCAGAAGAACCTGCGCCAGACAGCTGTACCGTAGATCCGCCTACGACCATCAGTTCAATCGCCGCTTTCGGCGCGTGGTTGACCTTCTGCTCGTCGTCGCTATCGCTCTGCTCTTCATCATTTTCTACATTGATACCTTCGAAGTAGAACGGTTCCATATCGATAACTTCAGATTCGATTTCATAACCCAGACCTTCACGCACGGCGTTAACCAGCACGCCATTGTCCTGATCGATAGTCCAGGTAAACACGCCACCCAGGCCCAGTTTCGCTGCATATTCGCCTTTTGCTTTGACAGTACGCGGCGTATCCAGGGATAAAAACAGTTTAGATTCCGGGCTATACAGGTAGTCAGCGTCAGCGACCTGGTCGGTGTAAACATTGAAACCATTACGGCCTTTCTGGTTTTCCAGATCCAGGTAGCTATAAATGACGTCATACCATTCGCTGGTGCCGGATTCGAAAGAACCTGTAGTGTCACCTGTTCCTGGGTTATAAGAACCTTTCAGCGGCGACAGGGATTCAATTTCTACCTGACGAGCGTTACGGGTATAGCCGGCATAACCGATGTTGATACGGTCAGCGGAGAAGCCTTCCGCCAGCAGGTGATCAACGATGGTTTCGACAGCCCAGCCGCCCTCTTCCAGCGCTTTGCGGTTGGTGTGGTGGCCCAGCGTTTCCGCCCACGGCGTACCGAAGAAGTCATAGGTCATCAGGTTGATGCCATACAGGCCGGCAGCCAACAGATCTTTTACTTTCGCATAGTCAAAAATGGTAGTGACAGCAGAAGCGGCAATAGAGATCTTCACATTGCTCAGACCAGCGGAATCCAGCTGTTTACGCAGTTCGGCAATCAGCAGCGCGTAGTTAGCGCCATCTTCCGGACCAAACGGGTTGCCCGCCCCTTCATCGTTCGGGTATTCCCAGTCAATATCCACTTCGCTGAACATCGGGAACTGTTTGAACAGTTTCACCACGCCTTTGGCGAAGGTTTTACGAGAGGAGTCAGAAGCGGCGGTTTCGTGGAACCCGTTACTCATGCTCCAGCCGCCGATACTCATGGAGAGCGCCAGCGTGTGACCTGCGGCTTTCGCTTTTGCCTGCATATCACGCAGCGCGCCCAGCATACCTTTGGCGTTAGCCTGGGTCACGGTTTTCGGATCAACATCCCAGCCACTGGTTTCAAAACCCAGGTTGATATAAGACTGGAAATCGCCCCATGGATCGAGGAAGGTCGGCTCATATTTCACTTTGCCACACAGCGCTGCCGCTTCTGCTACGACGTCGCGGTTTTCTTTATCAATTTTTCTGAAACCGGTGATACCAACAAAGCCAAAAATCAGTTTGTCATAAGCCGTCGGTGACACATTGGTTAAATCATAACCACGGCCCGGTTGGGACATATTGCCTTGCAGACGGCTGTCATACTGTGACCAGTCGGTGTAATAACCGAATACCTTCGGTTTAGTCGTGGAGTTTTTATATTTATTGTATACCGGTTTCGCAACACGAGCGGAAGTATAGCTTATTTTATCATCGCTTGTTGCAGGGTCAAAACCATTCGCTGCATGGGTAGTTTCAGTAAGCGTATCGCCTTGAATCAGTTTGCTTGTAGCCATTTTCAAATTTCCTTTTACGTTTCAAAATTGTCGCAGCTCGTTCTGCGGGGTCCATAATCGTGACAGACATAAAAAATAGCTAATCACAAAACATCATCTTTTTAGATGACATAAAAATCATAAAAATGAGGTTAACAACGCCGTCTGCCGAAGAGAAAACAACACCTCTCAACGCCCGCTTACTCCGTTCTGGTGAGAACATAGTAAATATCATTTATCATGTAATTAAATATCATTTAATTACAATGAAATAATGTGATTACACTCGCTATAGACAATGACAATACAATAAAACCAGTGACATTTATTGGATTAAGACATTTCTCATACAATATAGTCACCACAGACAACCAGGATGTACATTTCTAAAGGAAGACGTTATGAAAACTTATATCATTAATAGCAACTGCATTTACAATGAAGGTAAATATGAACTGAGAACGGTCTCAAATTCACAGGTTATTAAAATGACTGCGATGAGAGCCAAATGTCTCAGTTTCATCATCGAGAATGCTCATCTGGAGATTATCGAGCGACAAAAAATAACCACCGCGTTATGGGGAAGTCGAAGCCACTATGTTAATGATGCAAATCTAACGCAGATTCTCTATTTAATCAGACGTGACCTTAAAGCGCTTGGTATTAACGATCTTCTTATTACCATTCCAAGACAAGGCCTCAAAGTGAATAGTGATATCGCCATTATCGCGACGGATAGCGAAACAAAGGGAAGAAAAAAACAGATTGTACGGCAAACCATCGCCGCCCTGACGACCGTATTTTCAGTAACGTTAGGTTCTCTCATGTATCTGCATATTCACTAAGCGAAGGAAAGGGAAGATGAATCCAATTATAGATGGAATTATTGCGCTTGAAGGCGGTTACGTATTTAACCCTAAAGATAAAGGCGGCGCCACCCATTGGGGCATTACCGAAGCCACGGCGCGAGCGCATGGCTATGCTGGCGATATGCGGGATCTGACCCGCGCTGAAGCCTACGCGATTCTCGAAGAGGATTACTGGATAAAACCAGGCTTTGATGTCATCTCGACGCTATCGTGGCCAGTCTCCTTCGAGCTGTGCGATGCGGCAGTCAACATAGGCGCTTACCACCCCAGTGCGTGGCTGCAACGCTGGTTGAACGTCTTTAATCACCAAGGTAAACGCTACCCGGATGTTCATGTGGATGGCAATATTGGCCCGCGGACGCTTGCCGCTCTCGAACATTATTTGGCCTGGCGAGGCCAGGAAGGAGAAGCCGTTTTGGTGAAAGCCCTCAATTGCAGTCAGGGCACGTACTACTTAAACGTTGCTGAGAAAAACCACAATAACGAACAATTTATTTATGGCTGGATCAAGAATAGAGTGACCTGAATCAGGCTTAAAAAAGACGCGTAAAAGGCTCACGGATGAGCCTGATATTGCGAATGATAATTAATCTGAACTATTTCCTTCGATAATTTTTTTAATCCGCCGCCCAAGAATTTTTAAGATCGGACTCGCGAAAACACCGCCTAAGCCTGCCGCCAACAGAACAATGTTGAAACTGCATTCTTTTTCGATCGCAATCGCGCTTAACAAGAAGCTGGTGAAGCAGGAAATCACGATCTGCGTTAAGCAATATTTAATACTTTCATGAGAACTATTATATTCTGTCTTATCTTTGCGTAAAAGATAGCTGACAAAGCCTCCCCACGCGCCAATCGAAATAATAGTGAGTAAGATCTCTAGCTCCAATAGCACAACTTCCGTTGTCGACACATGGTTGGGAATAGACATTTTAACACTCCGAAATCATTATAAATGAATAATTAACACAAGGAGTGTAAGCGCCCTGTCAGGAGGGTGAAAATCAAAGCACATCATTTAAAACCATATTAAATCAAAGCGTAAAAATGAGGTGTATTAGCGACGAAATGAGGAAAGCGTTTGTAACATACTTACCATCTCATTAATCGTCGATATATTTCTACTATTTTTATTCCAGGATGCATAGACCTGAACTGACTTAAAAGCCAGTTCGGGCGGAGGCTGAATAAATTTAATGTCATATTTACGATGATTTTTATAAAAAAGCGCTAATTTTAAAGGCATCAATGCAATCAATGAGGTTCTTTCGATCATGCTCACCAAACCGTTAAGCGAATCACTGCGGTAGCCGACAATACGCCTGCCAGTATAGTAAAGCTCATCCTTAAATAACTCGCTATCATGATATATCACTGAAGCCCCCATCCCCGGCTGATATAACGCATGACGCGAAGAATAAAAATGATGTAGCGACAGTTGTGACAGGGTACTCAGCATGTGTTTACTGCTACAGATACAAACAAATGATTTAAAACTATCAATAATTTGATTCTCTATGCCGGACTCCAGCAAAGGTTCGGCACCAATCAACAGATCGCCTTGCGCAGTAAACAGAAGTTCGCTGATACGCTCCCGACTCATATTTCTGACAGTAAAATGATTTATCAAAATACGCTCAAATATATCGCTGTTATAGAGCTGAGAAAGATAATAGCTTTCAACAATATCACTGCCTAATAACGTTATCTGGAATGCTTCATCTTTTTTGCTATTACAGAGAAATGTGTCATCCACCAGTTTCATCACCTGACTGAAATTTTGGTGAATGTCGACAGCCTTGGCTGTGGGGATGAGCCCGCCTTTCCCTCTGCTAAACAGTTCTTCCGGGTAATAACTCTGCAGGCGCTTTAACGCCAGAGAGACAGCAGCCGGTGTAATGCCTAACTTTTTTGCCGCCATAGCCGCATTTCCTGACAAAATAACAGCGTCAAGAATTTTGATTAAATTATAATCAAAGCTCTTGTTGGCACCTTTCGATCCCATTCGCTGTCTGCCTCCGGAAACTAAAAAAAGCAATATAGATAATACTCAAGATAAATCAATTCACAGCATCTAAAAAAGCAATCGTTAATGTCATCACATCACGTTTTTTTAAAGAATGAGCGTATACAAACCTGCTGATTAACATCAATTTGTTTATCAGTAAAACAAAATACCAACAAATGAGAGGATACGATGCGTTTAGCAGAAGCCTGGGCGCGTACAGGCAGAAAAAAGCCCGGATAAACACCCGGGCTGAAGAAAAATACAACGGGAAAAAGGCTAGCGAGTCAAATCGTCAAAGAATTTTTTCACGCCGTCAAAGAAGCTTTTTGAACGCGGGCTGTTTTTCTCTCCCGTCGGGCCGCCAAAACTTTCCTGAAGATCTTTTAGCAATTGCTTCTGTTTTTCGCTCAGACCGACCGGCGTTTCAACCACCACACGGCACAGCAAATCGCCCTGCGCGCCACCGCGTACGGACTTCACGCCTTTGCCGCGCATACGGAACAGCTTGCCCGTTTGTGTTTCGCTCGGCACTTTCAGCATCACGCGACCATCTAACGTCGGCACTTCAATTTCACCGCCGAGCGCCGCCATCGCAAAGTTGATCGGCACTTCGCAATAAAGATTATTGCCTTCACGCTCGAAAATAGGGTGTTGTTTCACCTGGACCTGAACGTACAAGTCGCCTGCCGGTGCGCCATGCTCGCCCGCTTCGCCCTCGCCTGCCAGACGAATACGATCTCCGGTATCCACGCCCGCCGGGATTTTAACGGACAGAGTTTTGCTCTTTTCCACACGCCCATGACCGTGACATTTATGACACGGATCTTTGATCAGCGTACCGCGTCCCTGACAGTGTGGGCAGGTCTGCTGTACAGCAAAGAATCCCTGGCGCATCTGTACCTGACCAGAACCATGACAGGTCGGACAGGTTTGCGGTTGCGTGCCCGCTTTCGCGCCGCTGCCGTGGCAAACGTCGCACTCCTCCAGCGTCGGAATACGGATCTCTTTGGTCACGCCACGCACCGCTTCTTCCAGGGTGAGATCCATGTTATAACGCAAATCAGCCCCACGCGCCGCACGTTGGCGACCACGCCCGCCGCCAAAGATATCGCCAAAAACGTCACCAAAGATATCACTGAAATCAGCGCCGCCATTAAAGCCGCCGCCAAATCCGCCGCCCATACCGCCTTGTTCAAACGCGGCGTGACCATACTGATCGTAGGCTGCGCGTTTTTGCGCATCGGTCAGCACTTCATAGGCTTCTTTAATCTCTTTAAATTTAGCTTCGGCCTCTTTATCACCCTGATTGCGGTCCGGATGATATTTCATGGCCAGGCGCTTATACGCCTTTTTGATTTCACGCTCTTCCGCTGTTTTGGAAACGCCTAAAATCTCGTAGTAATCTCTTTTCGCCATCTCTTTTTATCTGCCCTTAACATGCATGCACGGGCGGAGAGGAAACCTCTTCGCCCGTGCCAGTAATTACCCGTTCAAAGGGCGATTATTTTTTATCTTTTACTTCTTCAAACTCAGCGTCGACAACGTCGTCATCTTTCGCGTTGTTTGCAGAAGCGTCAGCGGAGCCAGCCTGCTGCTGCGCATGTTGCTGCTGAGCGATTTCCATCAGTTTCTGGGAAACCTGCGCCAGTTCCTGCATTTTCGCTTCGATAGCGGCTTTATCTTCGCCTTTCAGGGCAGTTTCCAGCGCGCTCAGCGCAGACTCGATAGCGGTTTTGTCATCAGCCGGCAGTTTATCGCCTGCTTCTTCAACCTGCTTACGGGTGCTGTGCAGCAGATGGTCGCCCTGGTTACGGGTCTGAACCAGCTCTTCGAACTTACGGTCGGATTCAGCGTTCGCTTCTGCATCGCGAACCATTTTCTGAATTTCTTCCTCGTTCAGACCAGAAGATGCCTTGATGGTGATCTTCTGCTCTTTACCGCTATTTTTGTCTTTCGCGGAGACGTGCAGGATACCGTCAGCATCGATATCGAAGGTGACTTCGATCTGCGGCATACCGCGCGGCGCCGGGTTGATGCCATCCAGGTTGAACTGACCCAGAGATTTGTTATCAGACGCACGTTTACGCTCACCCTGCAGCACATGGATGGTTACCGCAGACTGGTTGTCTTCCGCAGTAGAGAACACCTGGCTGTGCTTGGTCGGGATGGTGGTGTTTTTGGTGATAAGCGGAGTCATCACGCCACCCATCGTTTCGATACCCAGAGACAGCGGGGTAACGTCCAGCAGCAGTACGTCTTTTACATCACCGGTCAATACGCCGCCCTGTACCGCTGCGCCGATAGCCACAGCTTCGTCCGGGTTAACGTCTTTACGCGGCTCTTTACCAAAGAACTCAGCCACTTTTTTCTGCACCATTGGCATACGGGTCTGACCGCCGACGAGGATCACGTCGTTGATATCAGACACGGACAGGCCAGCGTCCTGCAGTGCGACTTTCAGCGGCTCGATAGAACGGTTCACCAGATCTTCAACCAGGCTTTCCAGTTTCGCACGAGTCACTTTGATGTTCATGTGTTTCGGACCGGTGGCATCTGCGGTAATGTACGGCAGGTTCACGTCGGTCTGCTGCGCAGAAGACAGCTCGATTTTGGCTTTTTCTGCGGCTTCTTTCAGGCGCTGCATGGCCAGCGGATCGTTACGCAGGTCAATGCCCTGATCTTTCTTAAACTCGTCAACGAGGTAGTTGATCAGGCGGGTATCGAAGTCTTCACCACCCAGGTGGGTATCACCGTTGGTTGCCAGAACTTCAAAGGTTTTTTCGCCATCAACTTCGTCGATTTCGATAATAGAGATATCGAAAGTACCACCACCGAGGTCGTAAACCGCGATAGTACGGTTGCCGACTTCTTTATCCAGACCGTAAGCCAGCGCTGCGGCAGTCGGTTCGTTGATGATACGTTTAACTTCCAGCCCCGCGATACGACCAGCATCTTTGGTAGCCTGACGCTGCGCATCGTTAAAGTAAGCCGGTACGGTGATAACCGCTTCAGTTACCGGTTCGCCCAGATAATCTTCAGCCGTTTTCTTCATTTTCTTCAGCACTTCGGCAGAAATCTGCGGCGGTGCCATTTTCTGACCTTTCACATCAAGCCATGCGTCGCCGTTGTCGGCGCCGATGATTTTGTACGGCATGATAGAAACGTCACGTTGAACTTCTTCGTCCTGGAAGCGGCGGCCAATCAGGCGTTTAATCGCAAACAGGGTGTTTTGCGGGTTTGTCACTGCCTGACGTTTAGCCGGCTGACCAACCAGAGTTTCACCATCCTGGGTATAAGCAATGATAGAAGGCGTAGTGCGATCGCCCTCGGCGTTCTCCAGCACGCGTGCCTGCGTTCCATCCATAATCGCTACACAAGAGTTGGTAGTACCCAGGTCGATACCAATAATTTTACCCATCTAAACGTCTCCACTAAAAATTCGGTCATCATGTGGTTGTGAATCTGTAATAAGGGCGAAACGTGCGGTTTCAACTACCCTGAATCGTTTTTTTTCAGACTCACCACTGCGGTTGACTACAAGATGGGGTCGTAACCCACGTCATCAAGGGGGAGATGAAAAAATTTTTTAGTGACGAGAGGGCGCGATGGAAAACCAGACAGATAAACATTCATGAAATAAATTAAACAACGAATACTATTCACAGAAAAATTGTAATAAAAAGAAAAGATTACAAAACTGAATCGTTGTCATGAGCAGAGTATGATAGACGGTAATTGCTTATTGAACCCGTCAAAGAGAAATTCCATGCGATCTGTGTTAACGATTTCCGCCGGCCTGCTTTTCGGCCTGGCGTTAAGTAGCGTCGCGCACGCGAACGACCATAAAATACTGGGTGTTATTGCCATGCCCAGAAATGAAACGAACGATCTCGCGCTGAAAATTCCCGTCTGCCGCATCGTGAAGCGCATTCAACTCACGGCGGATCACGGCGACATCGAACTTAGCGGCGCATCCGTCTATTTTAAAACTGCGCGTAGCGCCAGCCAAAGCCTGAACGTCCCTTCCTCAATCAAAGAGGGCCAGACGACAGGCTGGATCAATATTAATAGCGATAACGACAACAAACGCTGCGTATCAAAGATTACTTTCTCAGGCCATACGGTAAATTCTTCCGATATGGCGAGACTTAAAGTCATTGGCGACGATTAATCGCTGTTATTTCTATTCCAAAAGCCAGACTGAAAATGAACGTCACCTATTTACACGACAAGGATTTAGACTTTCTTCAGCATTGTAGCGAAGAACAACTCGCCGATTTCGCCCGTTTGCTGACGCATAACGAAAAGGGTAAAGCTCGCTTGTCGAGCGTCCTTAGTCATAACGAGCTGTTCAAAGCGATGGAAGGTCACCCGGAGCAACACCGCCGTAACTGGCAGCTCATTGCCGGTGAGTTTCAGCATTACGGCGGCGACAGTATCGCCAACAAATTGCGCGGACACGGAAAACAGTACCGCGCGATTCTGCTGGATGTCGCAAAACGGCTAAAACTCAAAGCAGATAAAAGCATGTCGACGTTTGAAATAGAACAGCAACTGCTGGAGCATTTTTTACGTCATACCTGGCAGAAGATGGACGCGGCGCATAAGCAGGAATTTCTGCAAGCCGTAGACGCCAAAGTTTCTGAACTGGAAGAACTGCTGCCGCTGCTCATGAAAGATCGCAGTCTGGCAAAAGGGGTCTCCCACCTGCTTTCCACCCAGCTTACCCGCATTTTGCGTACCCATGCCGCAATGAGCATCCTGGGTCACGGATTACTGCGCGGCGCAGGTCTTGGCGGCCCGGTCGGCGCGGCGTTAAACGGCGTCAAAGCGATGAGCGGCAGCGCGTATCGCGTGACTATTCCGGCGGTGTTGCAAATAGCCTGCCTGCGACGAATGATGGCAGCCGTTCAGGCGTGAATGCCCTCACAGGGGGA
This sequence comes from Salmonella sp. 741265055_HSA, assembly GCF_046569525.1. Lineage (NCBI taxonomy): Bacteria > Pseudomonadati > Pseudomonadota > Gammaproteobacteria > Enterobacterales > Enterobacteriaceae > Salmonella > Salmonella sp. 741265055_HSA. Next base: position 50,705 of record NZ_JBKFSQ010000009.1, read on the forward strand.
AATATTTTCTTTTCCCCCTTATTAGATCATAGACAGTCCTCTTCCCCCTGATTATTATGCCGCGCCCCGAATACGGAACTCGTTATTCTGGGAAACTATTTCACCATTCAATTATGATGATTTTGAGGAATTATGGGCAACACTAAGTTGGCTAATCCGGCACCGCTGGGCCTGATGGGCTTCGGCATGACCACCATTCTGCTTAACCTGCACAATGCCGGTTTTTTCGCCCTGGACGGTATTATTCTGGCGATGGGGATTTTCTACGGCGGTATCGCGCAAATTTTTGCCGGTCTGCTGGAGTATAAAAAAGGCAATACCTTTGGTTTAACGGCCTTTACCTCTTACGGTTCGTTCTGGCTGACGCTGGTCGCTATCCTGCTGATGCCGAAAATGGGCCTGACGGATGCGCCTGACGCTCAGCTACTCGGCGCTTATTTAGGTCTGTGGGGCGTGTTCACGCTGTTTATGTTCTTTGGTACGCTGAAAGCCGCCCGCGCGCTGCAATTTGTTTTCCTGAGCCTGACCGTGCTGTTCGCTCTGCTGGCGGTCGGCAATATCACCGGTAACGAAGCCATTATCCATATCGCAGGCTGGGTTGGTCTGGTTTGCGGCGCCAGCGCTATTTATCTGGCGATGGGTGAAGTGCTAAACGAGCAATTTGGCCGCACTATTCTGCCAATCGGCGAGGCACACTAAATCTCTTTTATTCCTCCCGCACCGGGAGGAATAACCCTACTATCAGTATTTTCCGGTCAGGCCGACATATTCTCACGTCTGGCGCTCTTCGGACGGAAAGCGGCAACCACTTCCGGCGCGGTTTCGACATATGGCCCGTCAAGCAGTTGTATGCAATACGGCACGCTCGCAAAAATGCCCGGCACGCTAACGCTGCCATCGTCCGCTTTTACGCCTTCCAGCGTTTCTTTGATCGATTTTGGCTGTCCAGGCAGATTAAGAATTAACGCCTGTTTACGGATAACGCCCACCTGGCGGGAAAGAATGGCTGTCGGCACAAAGCGCAGGCTGATCTGGCGCATCTGCTCGCCAAAACCTGGCATTTCACGGTCGGCGATGGCAAGGGTCGCGTCCGGCGTGACGTCGCGACGCGCCGGACCGGTACCGCCAGTGGTCAGCACCAGATGACAGCTCATCTCATCCACCAGCTCGCATAAGGTCTGTTCGATGATCGCCTGTTCATCCGGGATCAGTCGCGTTTGCAGCTCAAAAGGGGTGGTAAGGGCAGATGCCAGCCACTCTTCAAGGGCCGGGATACCTTTATCCTGGTAAACGCCGCTGGAAGCACGGTCAGAAATGGAAACCAGGCCAATGCGTAAAGTATTCATGATTATTCCGTTTAAACAGTCTCGTTAAACAGAATGATACACTGCGAAGGGAAGGACAGACAGGTTTCAGAAGAGGTAGCGTGACCCATATCAGGGCCACGCGTTAATGATTACAGCAGATCGCCGATCATTTTTTCCAGTTTTTCCTGGTCTACCGCAAACCTACGGATACCGTCCGCCAGTTTGTCCACCGCCATGGGGTCCTGGTGATGCTGCCACAGGAACTCGGCTTCGGTAATGCGTTCCGGACGCGCTTTGACTTCGCCGGAGAAAGAGAGCTTACGCTCAATCGCCCCTTCGCTTTCCGCCAGTTCTTTCAGCAATGCCGGCGCGATAGTCAGACGGTCGCAGCCCGCCAGCTCCAGAATTTCGCCTACGTTACGGAAGCTTGCGCCCATAACGACGGTTTCGTAACCATGCTGTTTGTAGTACTCGTAGATTTCCGTTACGGAAACCACGCCCGGATCTTCATCTGGCGCATAGTCTTTCTTGTCGGTATTGGCTTTATACCAGTCAAGAATACGACCTACGAACGGCGAGATCAGGTAGACGCCCGCTTCGGCGCACGCACGCGCCTGCGCGAAGGAGAACAGCAGCGTCAGGTTACAGTTGATGCCTTCTTTTTCGAGCTGTTCGGCTGCGCGAATGCCCTGCCAGGTGGACGCCAGCTTGATCAGGATACGATCGTTGCTGATACCCGCATCATTGTAGAGTTTAATGATACGTTTTGCTTTGGCGATAGACGCTTCAGTGTCATAAGACAGACGCGCGTCAACTTCGGTAGAAATACGCCCCGGCACCAGCTTCAGGATTTCCAGGCCAATATTCACCGCCAGCTTATCGGTCGCGTCAACAACCTGCTGCGCGCGGTCGCTGCTCTGCTGCTTCGCCCAGGCGACAGCATCGTCAATCAGCTTACGATATTCCGGGATTTGCGCTGCGTTAAGAATGAGAGAAGGGTTAGTTGTAGCATCCTGCGGCTGGTACAGCTTCATTGCCGCGATATCTCCGGTATCAGCCACTACGGTGGTGAACTGACGAAGGGAGGTCAATTTGTCCGTCATGATAGAGTTTCTCTTTAAACAGCTTGTTAGGGGATGTAACCGGTCTACCCTGATGATAACACGACGCACTCACAGCGCAACCGCCTACATGCACCTGGCTGCCCTTGTGGATTGTTTGCGTATCTGCCAATGGTTGATGCGCAATTAAAGGATGCCGCCGTATTTATGGTAAACTGCCGTTAATATTAGCCTGACAAGGTCATCTACATCATGGGTCACGCTTATACAGGATCATCAAAGCGTGCCGGCATCAACAAGAGGGACGTTAATGCCTGAGTTTTTCAGTTTTATTAACGAAATACTCTGGGGCTCGGTAATGATTTACCTGCTGCTCGGCGCAGGATGTTGGTTTACCTGGCGTACCGGATTCATTCAGTTTCGTTATATTCGCCAATTTGGCCGCAGTCTGAAAGGCAGCCTTAGCCCGCAGCCAGGCGGCCTGACGTCATTTCAGGCGCTGTGTACCAGCTTCGCGGCGCGGATTGGCAGCGGTAATCTGGCCGGCGTGGCGCTGGCTATCGCCGCAGGCGGCCCCGGCGCGGTATTCTGGATGTGGGTCTCGGCCATCATTGGCATGGCGACCTCCTTCGCCGAGTGTTCGCTTGCCCAACTTTATAAAGAACGTGACCCGACAGGCCAGTTCCGCGGCGGCCCGGCGTGGTATATGGCGCGCGGGCTGGGAATGCGCTGGATGGGCGTGGTTTTCGCCCTCTTTCTGCTCGTCGCCTACGGGTTGATTTTTAATAGCGTGCAGGCGAATGCCGTCTCACGCGCGCTCCATTTCGCCTTCAACATTCCGCCGCTTATCTCCGGCATTGCTCTGGCGTTCTGTGCCCTGTTAATTATCATTCGCGGCATCAAAGGCGTCGCCCGCCTGATGCAATGGCTGATTCCCATCATCGCGTTATTGTGGGTCGCCGGCAGCGTGTTCATTTGCCTCTGGCATATTGAGCAAATGCCTGGCGTTATCGCCTCGATAGTCAAAAGCGCATTTGGCTGGCAGGAAGCCGCGGCAGGCGCAGCCGGATATACGCTCACTCAGGCTATTACCAGCGGTTTTCAGCGTGGGATGTTCTCTAATGAAGCGGGAATGGGGTCAACGCCTAATGCGGCCGCAGCGGCAACGTCGTATCCCCCTCACCCTGTCGCGCAGGGGATTGTGCAAATGATTGGCGTATTCAGCGACACCATTATCATCTGTACCGCCAGCGCGATGATTATCCTGCTGGCGGGGAATCACGCGTCCCATTCGTCAACAGAAGGCATTCAGCTTCTCCAACATGCAATGGTTTCGTTGACCGGTGAATGGGGCGCCAGTTTTGTCGCGCTTATCGTCATTCTGTTCGCGTTCAGTTCTATCGTCGCCAACTATATTTACGCCGAGAACAATCTGTTTTTTCTGCGGTTACATAACGCAAAGGCCATCTGGCTATTACGCCTTGCGACGCTTGGCATGGTTATTGCCGGTACGCTTATCAGTTTTCCGCTGATATGGCAGCTCGCAGACATGGTAATGGCCTGTATGGCCATTACCAATCTGACGGCGATTTTGTTGCTCTCACCGGTGGTGTATACCCTCGCCAGCGATTATCTGCGACAACGGAAACTGGGCGTAAGACCGCAGTTCGATCCGCGGCGCTTCCCGGATATCGAACCACAACTGGCGCCAGACACCTGGGATGCGGCATCGCGCGATTAAGCCGACAATCGCAACCATCGGTCAACTCTGCGGCGTTTTTTTGCTAAAGTCGCAGAAAATTCCCTGCAAGGACTGGATATGCTGATTCTGATTTCACCTGCAAAAACGCTTGATTATCAAAGCCCGCTGGCCACGACCCGCTATACCCAGCCGGAGCTGTTGGATCACAGCCAGCAGCTTATTCAACAGGCCCGCCAGCTTTCGGCGCCGCAAATTTCCAGGCTGATGGGAATTAGCGACAAACTGGCGGATCTCAACGCCACGCGTTTTCATGACTGGCAGCCTCATTTTACGCCGGATAATGCACGCCAGGCGATTCTGGCGTTCAAAGGCGATGTTTATACCGGCTTACAGGCGGAAACGTTCAACGACGCGGATTTTGATTTTGCTCAACAGCATCTGCGCATGCTCTCTGGCTTGTATGGCGTATTGCGCCCGCTGGATTTAATGCAGCCTTATCGTCTGGAGATGGGGATTCGCCTGGAGAATCCGCGCGGCAAAGATCTTTATCAATTCTGGGGCGATATCATTACCGATAAGCTCAACGAAGCGCTTGAGGCGCAGGGCGATCGGGTGGTGGTGAATCTGGCCTCCGAGGAATATTTTAAATCGGTGAAGCCGAAGAAACTGAATGCCGAACTGATTAAGCCCGTGTTCCTTGATGAGAAAAACGGCAAGTTTAAGGTGGTAAGCTTCTACGCCAAAAAAGCGCGCGGACTGATGAGCCGTTTTATTATTGAAAACCGCTTAACGAAGCCGGAACAGCTTACCGCGTTTGACCGTGAAGGGTATTTCTTTGATGAAGAAACCTCCACACAAGACGAGCTGGTCTTTAAACGCTACGAGCAGTAACGGCATCGCCGGATGGCGGCTACGCCTTATCCGGCCTACAAATCGACACCACCCCATAGGCCCGGTAAGCGACAGCGCCACCGGGCGCAATGGTTACTGGCGGGTCATCATCAGCTTACGCAGGGCGGCAAAATCCGCAGGCAGATGATGTGAAAGCAGCGGCAGATCGGCGCGTTCGGCGAGCGCTTCAGGCAAGGCCAGCGTTTCTCCCAGAATGGACTCCACGCTTTCTTTAAACTTCGCCGGATGCGCCGTGCCGAGAAACAAGCCATACTCGCCAGGGTTTAACTGGTCGCGTAATGCCCGATACGCTACCGCCGCATGAGGTTCCGAGATATAACCTTTCGCTTTCAGCTCGCGCATCGTCTGTTGTGTCGTAGTGTCATCCACCGCCGCATAGCCCAACTCAGTCAGACGCCAGATTTTACGGCGGAACAGCTCCTCCACGCGCGGCCAGTTATTCGGCTGGCTGACATCCATCGCATTCGACAGGGTCGCCTGCGTCGCTTTCGGCGCCCACTTCCCGTCCTGCAGGAAACGCGGCACCGTATCGTTAATGTTGGTAGCGGCGATAAAGCGTTTCACCGGTAGGCCTAACGACTTCGCCAGCAGCCCTGCCGTCAAATCGCCAAAGTTGCCGCTGGGGACGGAGATCACCAGTTGGTTACGCGCCTCCTGCGGCAGTTGCGCCACGGCTTCAAAGTAGTAGCAAATTTGCGCCAACAGGCGGCTGATATTAATCGAATTAGCTGAATTCAGCCCCAGCGCCGTTTTCAGATCTTCGTCATCAAATGCCTGTTTCACCAGCGCCTGGCAAGCGTCGAAATCGCCGTCGATCGCCACGGTTTCAATGTTGCCGCCCAACGTACAGAACAGTTTTTCCTGCAACGGACTGATTTTACCGCGCGGGTAGAGAATGACGACCCGCACATTTTCCAGGCCATAGAACGCGTGAGCCACCGCCGCGCCGGTATCGCCTGACGTTGCGGTCAGAATCGTCACCGGTTTGTCGCCGCTGATATGCGTCAGCATTTGCGCCATAAAACGCCCGCCGAAGTCTTTAAAGGCCAGCGTCGGACCATGGAACAGCTCCAGGCAGCCGACATCGCTTTCTACCTGCGCTACCGGTGCCGGGAACGCAAACGCCGCGCGGACGCGCTCTTCCAGAATGTGCTGCGGTATTTCATCGCCAATAAATGCCGAGAGGATCTTTGCGCTACGGCTGACAAAGTCCTGGTTGAGCATCTCATCAATTTCCGTCAGGCTAAACTCCGGCAGTTCGTGCGGAAAAAAAAGTCCCTGCTGTTTGCCCAGTCCTTGCGTGACGGCCTGCGCAAAGCTGACCTGCTCATTATGGTCTTTCAGATTATAGAGTTTCATTGATTATCCCACTACTCGTGCGCCCGCCGTATCCAGCCGGCAAATATGAACGAAGCCTTCCTGATTTTGCAGATAATGTTTGCTCAGCCAGTCCGCGACGCGCTGCGCCGTCTCCGGTTTATCGCATAGCGCAAACAGCGTCGGCCCCGATCCGGAAATCCCGCTCGCCAGCGCGCCGATCTCCGATACCGCCTGCCGCGCCTGGCTAAAGCCCGGCAGTAAACGCGCGCGGTATGGTTCGGCAATAACATCTTTCATCAGCGCGGCGGCAAGCTGCGGCTGCCGCGAGTAACAGGCGTGAATAAAACCGGCCAGATGCCGTCCATGCGCAATGCAATCCTGACGGCGATACTGCGCGGGCAAAATAGCCCGCGCTTCTGCGGTGGAAACTTTAATGCCCGGATAAGCCAGTACCCATAGCCACTCATCAAAGCCCGGCACCTGCTGACTAATAATGCCGTTTTCTTCAATCATCAACTGCATACCGCCAAGAAAGCACGGCGCGACGTTATCGTAATGGATGCTGCCGGAGATACGGCCTTCCAGCTCGCCCATCAGCGCCAACAGACGCGTGTCGTTTAACGGTTTGCCGCAGTACTCATTCATCGCGACCAGCGCAGCGACGACGGAACAGGCGCTGGACCCTAACCCGGAACCAATCGGCATATTTTTTTCCAGCGTCATCGCCACCGGGATGGATTTCCCCAATGCCTGGCAAAAACGTTCCCAGCACTGATAAACAATATTTTCACGCGGCTCCGGCGGCAATTTATCGGCAAATCGCCCCAGGTTATGCAGGCGGAAATGGTCCGCTGCTTCAACGGATACCACATCGCCCAGCAACGTGCCGTCAACGGGTGTGACGGCTGCGCCCAACACGTCGAAACCGACGCTCATGTTCGCGCTGGAAGCCGGGGCATACACTTTCACCATGTTAAACTCCTAACTTCCATGAGAGGGTCCGTAACAGATCGGCAAACACGCCCGCCGCCGTCACATCATTGCCTGCGCCGTAGCCGCGCAGCACCAACGGCAAGGGCTGATAATAGTGGCTGTAGAACGCCAGCGCGTTTTCACCGTTTTTCACTTTGAAGAGCGGATCGTTACCATCAACTTCGGCAATCTTCACGCGGCACACGCCATCCTCTTCGATATTGCCCACATAGCGCAATACCTTACCTTCATCACGAGCTTTCGCCACACGGGCGGCAAACGCGTCGTCAAGCTGCGGCAGATGCGCCATAAAGGCGGTCACATCGCCGGAGGCGTCAAACTCGTCCGGCAACACCGGTTCAATCACGATATCGGAAAGCTCCAGCTCGCGGCCCGTCTCGCGGGCGAGGATCAACAGTTTCCGCGCCACATCCATACCGGAAAGATCGTCGCGCGGATCCGGTTCGGTATAGCCCATCTCGCGCGCCAGAGCGGTCGCCTGTGAGAGACTCATCCCCTCTTCCAGTTTACCGAAAATAAAAGAGAGCGACCCGGAAAGAATGCCGGAAAATTTTTGCAGTTCATCACCCGCATTCAGCAGGTTTTGCAGGTTTTCGATTACTGGCAAACCGGCGCCGACGTTAGTGTCATACAAGAATTTGCGCCGTGATTGCGCGGCGGCAAAACGTAGCTGATGGTAGTAGTCCATCGACGAGGTGTTCGCTTTCTTGTTTGGCGTCACCACATGGAATCCTTCACGCAGGAAGTCGGCATACTGGTCGGCCACCGCCTGACTGGAGGTACAATCAACAATCACCGGATTGAGTAGATGATATTCTTTCACCAGGCGAATTAAGCGTCCCAGATTGAACGGCGCGTTCGCTTGCGCCAGCTCCGCCTGCCAGTTATCCAGATTCAGGCCATGCACATTGGTTAGCAACGCCTTCGAGTTCGCCACGCCGCACACGCGTAGATCGATGTGCTTGTTTTTCAGCCAGGTTTGTTGACGTTTAAGCTGTTCCAGTAGCGCGCCGCCGACGCCGCCGACGCCAATGACAAACACTTCAATCACCTGATCGGTATTGAACAGCATCTGGTGCGTTACCCGCACGCCGGTGGTGGCATCGTCGTTATTCACCACCACAGAAATGGAACGCTCAGAAGATCCCTGAGCGATCGCCACGATATTGATATTGGCCCGCGCCAGCGCGGCGAAGAATTTCGCTGAAATGCCGCGTAGCGTGCGCATACCGTCGCCGACAACAGAGATAATCGCCAACCGCTCAGTAACCGCCAGCGGCTCCAGCAGCCCCTCTTTCAGCTCCAGATAGAACTCATCCTGCATCGCACGCCGGGCACGCGCGCAGTCACTCTGCGGCACACAGAAGCTGATGCTGTACTCAGAGGAGGACTGGGTAATGAGCACCACCGAGATCCCGGCGCGAGACATGGCGGCGAAAACACGCGCCGCCATCCCAATCATCCCTTTCATTCCCGGGCCGGAGACGCTAAACATCGCCATGTTGTTAAGGTTAGAGATCCCTTTAACTGGCAGATTATCATCGTCGCTGGATGCGCCGATCAGCGTTCCTGGCGCCTGTGGATTGCCGGTATTTTTAATCAGACAGGGGATCTGGAACTGGGCGATAGGCGTAATGGTGCGAGGGTGAAGGACTTTGGCGCCGAAGTAAGAGAGTTCCATCGCTTCCTGGTAGGACATCGATTTCAGCAGCCTGGCGTCCGGCACCTGACGCGGGTCACAGGTATACACGCCATCGACGTCAGTCCAGATTTCACAGCAGTCAGCGCGTAAACAGGCGGCCAGCACGGCGGCGGAATAGTCGGAACCATTACGGCCCAGTACCACCAGTTCACCCTTTTCATTACCGGCGGTAAAACCCGCCATCAGGATCATGTGATCGGCCGGGATCTGGCTGGCGGCGATACGGCGAGTCGATTCCGCGATATCGACGGTAGATTCAAGGTAATGGCCCACCGCCAGCAATTTTTCTACCGGATCGATCACCGTGACGCGATGTCCACGCGCCTCCAGGAGGCCCGCCATAATCGCGATCGACATTTTTTCGCCACGGCAAATCAGCGCGGCGTTGATGCTGTCCGGGCACTGACCCAGCAGGCTGATACCATGCAAAACATGTTTGATCTGAGCGAATTCTTGTTCGACAACCATTTTCAACCGTGCAAGCGGGAATCCCGGCTGCGCGCTGGCAAGTCCTGCGAGCAGGTCAGAAAAAATACGTTCGGCATCGCTGATATTCGGCAAAGCATCCTGACCGCCGATAGTTTTTTCAATCATCGCCACCAGATGGTTGGTAATTTTCGCGGGGGCGGAAAGTACGGTCGCTACCTGCCCTTGCCTGGCATTGCTTTCCAGAATATCGGCAACTCGCAGAAAACGTTCTGCATTTGCCACTGATGTACCGCCGAACTTCAACACTCGCATGGTTGTTACCTCGTGATCTCTGGTCGAAAAAAAAGCCCGCACTGTTCAGGTGCGGGCTTTTTTCTGTGTTTCCTGTACGCGTCAGCCCGCACCGTTACCTGTGGTAATGGTGATGGTGGTAATGGTGGTGGTGCTGATGCGGTTCATGGATGTTGTGTACTCTGTCATTTTTATTTGTCTGTCTTGTATTCCTATATTGGTTAAAGTATCTGCCCGCCTAAGTCAATAAATTTTTAAATTGATCACATTCCGAAACTTGTTCATGTGCTGCTGGCGATATATTTATTTTCGACCAATTCCCCCTGTCACGGTCTCTTGCAACCAGACGTAATCTCTTATTATTTTAAAAATTACAGCACGTTATTTTGTTAGTTTTTTTTCAATATCGTGGACCAAACGGTGCAACATTACCGTATCTCGCTGTCCCAGCAGGCCGATTCGCTGTTGTAGCCAGTCGGTTAATTTGTGGTCATCGGCCGCCTCCAGAGTCGTTAGCAGGCGTAAAAGGCGCGCGCGTAACGCCTGTAACTGCGATTCATCAGCAATATCAACGGATTCTGTGGTCTGTTGCATTAAACCTGCTAATTGATAGCAATACACCATGACCGCCTGACCCAGATTGAGCGAAGGGTAATCCGCCGCCATCGGCACGCCGGTCAATACATCCGCCAGCGCCAGCTCGTCATTGGTCAGACCGGAATCCTCACGGCCAAAAACCAGCGCGGCATGACGCATCCAGCGTGATTTTTCCTGTAATAAGGGAACCAGTTCAGCGGGCGAAGCGTAGTAATGAAATTTTGCCCGGCTGCGGGCTGTCGTCGCTACGGTAAAATCAACATCGTGGAGTGCGTCGGCAAGGGTGTGGAAAACCTCAATATTATCAATAATATCTCCAGATCCATGTGCGACCCAACGGGTGGCGGGCTCCAGGTGTGCCTGGCTGTCGACAATACGCAGGTCAGTAAATCCCATGGTCTTCATAGCCCGGGCGGCTGCGCCGATATTTTCCGCTCTGGCGGGAGCGACAAGAACGATTGTTACACGCATTTCATTACTCTTTTTTGACTAATTTACAGGAAATTAGCTGGCGTTTGTAAGCATATTACGCTTCGCAAATTTACAAAATTTTAACGGATATCACTGAAAAAGCATTTTTGATTTCGTAAAAGACGCTACACTATTGCGTATCTGTACTATTGCTGTTTATGTTAACAGAACATCGTTATCCTGCTGTTTATTTAGGATAATTTAATTTAAAATAGATCCTGCTCTTTGGATTCATCGCATTTATTAGTTGGCTTACGTAACTAGTTGGAATATTGCAAATTTGTGATGAAAGCTAGCATTTAGCTACGATGATTTCATCAAACTGTTAACGTGCTACAATTGAACTTGATATATGTCAACGAAGCGTAGTTTTATTAGGTGTCCGGTACGTCTTAGCCTGTTATGTTGCTGTTAAAATGGTTAGGATGACAGCCGTTTTTGACACTGTCGGGTCCAGAGGGAAAGTACCCACGACCAAGCTAATGATGTTGTTGACGTTGATGGAAAGTGCATCAAGAACGCAATTACGTACTTTAGTCATGTTACGCCGATCATGTTAATTTGCGACATGCATCAGGCAGGTCAGGGACTTTTGTACTTCCTGTTTCGATTTAGTTGGCAATTTAGGTAGCAAACATGCAGACCCCGCACATTCTTATCGTTGAAGACGAGTTGGTAACACGCAACACGTTGAAAAGTATTTTCGAAGCGGAAGGCTATGATGTATTCGAAGCGACAGATGGCGCGGAAATGCATCAGATCCTCTCTGAATATGACATCAACCTGGTGATCATGGATATCAATCTGCCAGGGAAAAACGGTCTCCTGTTAGCGCGTGAACTGCGTGAACAGGCTAACGTTGCGCTGATGTTCCTGACGGGCCGCGATAACGAAGTCGACAAAATTCTCGGCCTCGAAATCGGCGCGGATGATTACATCACCAAACCGTTTAACCCACGTGAATTGACCATCCGTGCCCGCAACCTGCTGTCCCGTACCATGAACCTGGGTACCGTCAGCGAAGAGCGTCGTAGCGTTGAAAGCTACAAGTTCAACGGTTGGGAACTGGATATCAACAGTCGTTCACTGATCGGCCCGGACGGCGAGCAGTATAAACTACCGCGCAGCGAGTTCCGCGCGATGCTTCACTTCTGCGAAAACCCTGGCAAAATTCAGTCACGCGCAGAGCTGTTGAAGAAAATGACCGGCCGCGAGCTGAAGCCGCATGACCGTACTGTTGACGTTACCATTCGTCGTATTCGTAAGCATTTCGAATCCACGCCGGATACGCCGGAAATCATCGCCACCATTCACGGCGAAGGTTATCGCTTCTGCGGCGACCTGCAGGATTAATTCGGCCCAGGCGCCAAACCGTAAAAACAGTCGGTAAGTTATTCTTACTGGCTGTTTCTTATGCCCCCCTCCGCTAAGCGGCCTCGCTTTCCCTCCTGACCTGCCGTTATGACGTACTCTTTTACATAAAAATTGTCGTATAGCGCTGTTTATCTCAGCTTGCGAAAGTTAAGGTAGTTTGTGTATTTACATTAAAGAGTAATACACGGGATTTGTTGGTCCCCAAAAAATAAGGGGATGCTCACAGGACGTGAGGTTTCACAGGATGAAAAAATCACCATTATGCTGCTACCTGTTTTGTGCAGCGATGTCAGCTTCATCAGCCGCGCTGGCTGCTACCGCGCCGGTCTCCGCAGGCGTTATTCATTTCAAAGGCCAGATTGTCGAATATGGTTGTAATCTTGCGCCTCACGATCGCAACATCGAGGTATCATGTTTGCGGAATAATATCCCCCATTTGCAGACAGTCGCCACACCGTCTGGAAACGCTATTTCGTTGATGAATGGAATCGCCACGGTACAGTACATGTCGTTAAAAGATCATCCGGAGATTCAAAGTTTGATCGTCCAGTACCGCTAACCGCTTATGGCTCCCGCCGGGAGGAATTTCGGCAGGCGACGATTTCGCTCAGTAAAGCGCCGCCCGCCTGCATTTTGTACTTTTCTCTCATTCGTATCCTCCAACAGCGATGTTCATCGCTTCGCTATCCTGTACGCTATACGCGCTTGTTAAGCACTGTACCTATGATAGCTGTCATAAAATGATTGCAAATAAAATCATCATATTTACTATGGTTAACCTTAAAAACAGCGTTGTCGCTCATACATTGATAAGGTGAATGCATTGACTTAAATATTCTTGTTGGCTATTTTAATCTACTTAATTATAATTTTAGTGAATATTAAATTTATGTTTACCTTTTAATAGTCAACCACTTTATCATTCATATAATGGGGAAGATATGAAGCAATTAAACGGCGGGAATGCGTATCGTCCCACAGGGAAAGAAAAAAACCTGGAAGCTATTTTAAATATTCATCGGCACGTTATTCAAGACATTTCCCCTGTCACTATTACGGCCGGTAAAACACTGGATATCAAGATTGATAATCAATCCCACATCCTGTTAATCACTAAAGGCGCTATTAAAGTATGTCGGCGTATCGACAGCATTGTAATGGGCAGCGGTGTCTCACCAATGATTTTAGGCCTTGTAGATGCCTATGCTGACTTATACCAGTTAGAAGAGAATTCAGACGTCTTTTTTATCGCCGAAACCACCTGTGAATATTATCCTGTCCCAGTAAAAGATTTTGTGAAAATAGCCGATGAAAAGCATCTCTGGCGTGACATTTCGAACATCCTGATGTATCGCATTGCCTTCATGACTAACCGTGACAGAAACCTTATCGGGCAGGACGCCTATAGCCAGATAAAAGCGCTGTTACTTGAACTGTGGTCGTATCCTGAAAGCTCACGATTTGAGATCAACGCACAGAACTTCATACAGCAGAGAACCGGGCTTTCACGCAGCCGTATCATGCAGGTACTTTCAGAACTAAAAGCGGGGGACTATATAAAAATACTGCATGGAAGACTGTTAGAGCTTCGAAACCTGCCGGTTTCATTTTAAACAGACAAGCGTCGTATATTATTAGAAATAAAGCCATGTAGAGTTAAATAAATTCCCCCAGAAATAATAACCATTATCAAAAAAAAGATCTTGTTCTATAAATCCAGTCATCAATCGTACTTCTTTAGTAGTATTTTATTAAACTTTGTTACCGGGTCCGAAACTGGACTGCCGTTCAATATTGCATCAGAATTTCTATTGAGTTCATAGTTGTTATACGTAGAATAGCCGCCTGCTTATCTACAGAACAGAAAGAAGCGCATACAGAGTAAAATATAATATATTATTTTATATGGCTATCTTTATTTTCCAGCAAATAGAATCAGGCAACAATTAATATGTTTAATAAGAAAATTATCATCCTGGCAATGTTAACTGCCGTAGCATCCACACCGGTATTTGCCCAGAACACGATTACGTTCAATGGCAAAATTTACGATCAGGCGTGTACGGTTCAGGTTAATGGCTCCACGGATACCACCATTGATTTGGGTAATTACAGCAAAGAACGCATCGCGGAAAAAGGCGCCACCACCGATTACGTGCCGTTTACCGTAAGCCTGGTTAGCTGCCCGGAAGCAGGGACCGGCGTACCAACCCAGGCCATGTTCCGCTTCCACGGCGCAACAGATGATTCCAACCCAACGTACTTCAAAAACGCGGACGAAGGATCGGAAACGGGCGCCGCGGGTGTCGGTATTTCTATTCAGAACGCTTCGCATAGCGATGTGACAAATAACGCGGATGATGCCGCAGTGAACCTGCCAACCGACGGCTCGAATGCAAACTTTACCTATTACGCCGCCATGGCAAACGATGGTTCCGCAACCGTAACCGGTGGAGATGTTAGCACTCAGGTTACGTATACCGTTTCGTATCAGTAAGGCATTCTCATCCTGATGTGGACAGGCAGGACGCCAGTCCATAGTGTAAAACATCTGTACAGAGTAAAAAATGAAACACATAAAGAAATCCGTGTTGGTCGTATTACTGACAAGCCATGTTGCCCATGCCAGCATTGTTGTTGGCGGAACCCGACTGGTTTTCGACGGCAATAATGATGAGTCGTCAATCAATGTAGAGAATAAAGACAGTAAAGCGAATCTTGTTCAGTCATGGTTATCGGTTGCCGATCCCCAGGTCACAAATAAGCAGGCGTTTATTATCACCCCGCCTCTTTTTCGCCTTGATGCCGGGCAAAAGAACAGCATTCGGGTTATTCGCTCTGGCGCCCCCCTACCTGCAGATCGGGAGTCTATGTACTGGCTCAATATTAAGGGTATTCCTTCTATTGATGATAATGCCTCCGCGAACCGCGTGGAAATCTCCATTAATACCCAAATAAAGCTTATTTATCGACCACCAGCATTAACAAAATCGACGCCTGATAGCCAGAGCCAACAATTAAAATGGCAGACGGCAGGTGATGTTATTACCGTAAATAACCCCACCCCCTATTATATGAACTTTGCCAGTGTGATGCTTAACAGCCATGAAGTAAAATCAGCGACCTTCGTTCCGCCAAAATCATCAGCGTCATTTAAATTGAGTTCTACTGCCGCCCCTCATGGCACGGTAACGTGGCGATTAATCAGCGATTATGGGATGAGTTTAGAGCCGCATTCCGGTTCATTCTAGCCATTAACGACTTCACTTTACTTTTACCCTTTCAGGACTTTTACTGTGCAATTCTCCAGAGTAGAGCCCCGTTCTCAATTAGCGTTATCGTTTCTCTTTATATGCTGTTCCATAAAGCCAGCGTTAGCGCACGATCATTTTAATCCATTATCGTTGGAAAATGATGAACCGGGCGTGGAGAATGTCGATCTATCGGTTTTCGAAAAGGGGGGGCAGGCAGAAGGCACCTATAACGTTGATATTTATATTAATAACACCAGTGTTGAAACAAAAAATATTGCCTTTAAAAATAAAAAATCAGCAGATAATAAGCTCTCCCTACAGCCGTGTCTTAGCGTTGAACAACTCAAGCAGTGGGGCGTAAAAACAGAAAACTTCCCCGAGCTTAAAAATGACCCAAACGGGTGTACCGATCTTAGTCTGCTGGCTGGCGCTGTAGCAAAGTTCAATGTCATCGGTAACCGGCTGGATTTAGCGATCCCTCAAATCGCGTTGATCGCCGACCCGCGAGAATTCGTCCCTACCAGCGAATGGGATGAAGGCATTAATGCTTTTTTGCTGAACTACAGTTTTACCGGATCGCAGGATCACGATATTGATGAAAACCGGACGGAAAATAGCGAATACGCTAACCTGCGCCCAGGTATTAACATTGGCGCATGGCGTTTTCGTAACTACTCAACCTGGAATCATGATAGCGATGGGCAAAATAGCTGGGATTCTGCCTACACCTATGTTTCTCGCGATATCGAATTTTTAAAAGGACAGCTGATCGCCGGGGAAAATAACACGCCCGCGGACGTCTTTGACAGTATTTCATTTAAGGGCGTACAGATCTCTTCTGATGACGATATGTTGCCGGACAGTATGAAAGGGTTCGCCCCGGTCATTCGCGGGGTGGCCAAAAGCAGCGCGCAGGTGACCGTTGAGCAAAACGGTTATACCATCTACAAAACTAACGTTCCGGCGGGTCCATTCGCCATTAATGATCTTTATCCAACCGGCGGTTCGGGCGACCTGTACGTCACCATCAAAGAATCCGATGGTTCTGAACAGCATTTCATTGTGCCCTACGCCAGCGTTCCGGTCTTACAGCGTGAAGGCCACCTGAAATACGACCTGACGGTAGGCCGCACGCGTTCATCAGATACGCATTCCGCACAACAAAATTTCGCAGAACTGACGGCCTTATACGGATTAGCAGGCGGCATAACCGCCTATGGCGGAATAGAGAGTACGCTGAGCAATGATATTTATCATGCGGCGCTCATCGGGACAGGTTTAAACCTTGGCGATCTGGGCGCATTGTCTTTAGACGTCACCAACTCATGGTCAAAAATTAAAGCAGGCGATGTGGTTAGCGATACGCTTACCGGACAATCCTGGCGTATTCGTTACAGCAAAGATATTCAGTCAACAGGCACCAATTTCACTGTCGCCGGCTACCGTTATTCGACCAAAGATTACTACGCTCTTGAGGATGTGCTGGATACCTATAGCGATAATAGTCACTATGATCATGTTCGCAATCGCACCGACCTGTCGTTATCGCAAGACATTATCTACGGTTCCATTTCACTCACTTTATATAATGAAGATTACTGGAATGACACTCATACCACATCATTAGGTATTGGCTATAACAACACATGGCATAACGTAAGCTATGGCATTAACTATTCTTATACGCTGAACGCCGATAATTCTCAGGATGAAGACGACGATACGGAAGACAGTAATGACCAGCAAATTTCCATCAATATTAGTATTCCGTTAGATGCCTTTATGCCGTCAACGTATGCCACCTACAATATGAATTCCGCGAAAGACGGCGATACCACGCATACTGTCGGTTTAAACGGAACAGCGCTGGCACAGAAAAATCTCTCATGGAGCGTTCAGGAAGGTTATTCCTCTCAAGAGAAAGCCACCAGCGGTAATGTGAGCGCAACCTATAACGGGACGTATGCGGATATTAACGGCGGGTATAGCTACGATAATCATATGCGTCGCCTGAATTATGGCGTTCAGGGCGGCGTACTGCTACATCGAAATGGCCTGACATTATCACAACCTATGGACGACACCATCATATTGGTTAAAGCCCCTGGCGCAGCGGGTGTCCCCGTGAATAACGAAACGGGCGTGGACACCGATTTTCGGGGTTATGCCGTCGTGCCTTATGCTTCGCCTTATCATCGTAATGAAGTAACTTTAGATACGACAGGCATTAGAAAAAATATTGAGCTCATTGATACCAGTAAAACGCTGGTGCCTACCCGTGGCGCGGTGGTCAGGGCCGAATATAAAACCAATATTGGTTACAAGGCATTGATGGTATTAACCCGCATAAACAATTTGCCTGTTCCTTTTGGCGCGACCGTCTCGTCTTTAACAAAACCAGACAATCACAGCAGTTTTGTTGGTGATGCGGGACAAGCCTGGTTAACCGGACTGGAAAAACAAGGGCGGTTATTAGTGAAGTGGGGGCCAACAGCAGCAGACCAGTGTCAGGTCTCTTATCGTATACCGAGCTCCCCCTCCGCTTCTGGCGTAGAAATCTTACACGAGCAATGCCAGTGATTCTGGTGGGATAAAAGATGAATATGAACAGATTTGCTGCATTAGCCGCCCTGTTAACGTTCACGGGTCTGGCATTATGGTCGCCCTCGATCAGCGCGGCATACAATACCGCAGATGCCGTAGACATTAACGTTACGGGATTAATTTATGCCGATCCGTGTACCGTGACGGTCCCCGACACGCTCTCTCTTGGACAATATGCCCGGGCGGATATCGCTGTGGCCGGTGGCAATACCGCCACCATTCCTTTCACCATAAAAATGACGAATTGCCCGGCAACGACCACAAAAGCCGCGATTTCATTTAATGGCGTACCTTATCCCGATCCAAATTATGCTTCTGCGATTTACGCAAACAGCGCGGCCAATCCGGCGCAGGATTTAGGATTACAGCTTTTTAACCTGGACGGCAAAAGTCTGGTCAATCTGGCCAACAACGTCACTTACACGGTGGATATCAACAGTAATACCCATGAAGCCAATTTGCCTGTCGCCGCAAGGATGTATACCCCGTATGGAAAAGTCACGGCAGGGGATTTCACGTCCGTTGTGACGATCACTATCGCATGGCAATAACATCTTTCTATTTCACCTGGTATAAAAGCAGGAATTTTTCATGAGAAGGTTATATCTGGCGCTTATTCTGCTGTTCGCGTGTTCCGGTCATAGTTACGCCTCCTGTAAACGTTCCGGAAATGAAGGCGCGATCACTATCACCCCGCCGTCGCAGCTTGTGGTGGATAGCCACGCCTATACCGCAGGCGAAGTGTTGTGGCAATCGGGCTGGGTTTCCACCTCCGAAGTCACAATGGATGGCTGTAGTCGCGATTATAAGGTCGGTTTTTTATATGAACCCGGTAGCGCGCAGTCAAATACATCAGCGACAATCAATGCGAATGACGGGAACAACACGCCGGTATTTAGCACCGGGATTTCCGGCGTGGGCATTGCGATTAAAACCCAAACGAATGCTGGCCCTTACGATAATGTCATGCCAATCGATAATACCTACCATAATGGCGATGGCAATAAAACACACCATGCGATGGCTCCCGCCTACAATGTTGAACTGGTCGCCTTAGGCGGTCCGATCACCTCCGGTACCGCGACATTCCAAAGCCCACTGGCGCGCGTATCTTTTCGCGATAGCGCAACGGAAGACTCCGGCGGCGATATCCTGACCCATCTGTATTTGGGGAATACGCAATTGATTATGAAAGCGATGGGATGTCGGGTAGAAACACCTGCCATCACCGTTGATTTAGGCAGCGTCAATTTAGGCAGTTTCACTAATAGTCAAACCGCGGGCACAGGCGAGCAGGATATCTTATTGACCTGCGAACAAGGCACCGCTATTTCCGCATCGTTAAGCGCCCAACCGGCCAGCGGAAATAACCCTGATAATTCAGTCATCCAGTTGAGCAATGCGAGCGCGCCAACCAGCGCAACCGGCGTTGGCGTACAGTTGGGTATTCAGGCGCCGGACGCCGGTTTCTTTACCGACAGTTTGCCAATCAATCAAAAAATTGATCTCTTTACTCACACGATTACCACCAATGCCGATGGCAGCCAGACGGTTAACGGCGGAACCATGAATATGTCGACCACCCTGAAAATTAGCGCGCGCTACTATAAAACCGCCGCCACGGTAACGGCCGGGCAAGCGAATGCCACGGCAACATTAAATCTGACCTATAACTAACGGCATCACATTTTCTGGCGCTGCGCGGGAAAACGTTAACGCGCGCGCCCGTTAGATTTATTTCCACAAACGTAATTCGTCATCTTTTACTGGCGGTAATGACTTACGTTGCTGACAAGAGAGCGAATACCAGTCCAGATGGCGCGTCAGGAACATCACGCCGCCAAGCGCCAGTAGCAGAACGCCGGTACCCAGAAGCAACGAGCTATCTTCCGAACGCAGCAATCCCCACATTACGCCATCCAGCGCCAATAACGCTAACGTAAACAGCACGCTATTGCGCCATCCTTTCAGCACCGCCTGCAAATAAACGCTATTCATCAACGCGCCCACCAGGCTTGCGGCGATCCAGGCTGGCGCTCACTTCGCGCGGCGAGAATGGCTTGGCGACATAATCATCTGCGCCGATCTCCAGACCAAGCAATCGATCCACTTCATCGCTACGGGCTGTCAGGAAAAGAATCGGCAGCGCAGGATGGCGTTCCAGCAACTGCCGACACAGCTCAAAGCCGCTGATATCCGGTAGTCCCACATCGAGAATCACCGCATCTGGCCGTTGCTGACGCGCTTTTTCCAGCGCGGGCAGCCCGCGAGCGAATAGCTCAACGGTAAACCCTTCCAGTTGCAGGGTGTAGATAGCGTATCGGCGATTCCCTGTTCATCCTCGACTAACCAGACCTGCGGTTGCTGCATACGCTTTCCCTGTTATTGTCGCCACGGCATGACCGGCACCGCGCTGATGGCGTTCTTCGGCGACCCGTCGACCACTTTGTCGGAGTAGGCCAGATACGCCAGCGTGTTGCGTTTCTCATCATAGAAACGCACGACCTGCAATGACTTAAATATCAATGAGGTGCGTTTTTTGAAAACCACCTCTCCCTGCACCTTACCGTTCTTAATTTTGTCGCTCAGTTCAATAGGCCCGACCTGCTGGCAAGAGATGGCGGCGTCAGACGTATCTTCCGCCAGCCCTAATCCGCCTTTTATGCCGCCCGTTTTCGCCCGGCTAACATAGCACGTCACATTTTTGACATCAGGATCATCAAAAGCTTCCACCACGATTTTATGGTCAGGACCGAACATTTTAAATACCGTATCGACTGAACCAATTTGTTCCGCGCGGGCGCTCTGCCCCAGCAGCAACAAAATTGAGAAAAGTACTAAGCTCTTGTATTTCATATTGTTACCATTCATAAAAGTTACATTGCGTAATTATTAGACATTCTAAAATAAAATGGTTATAGATCACAGGATTAGAATAATTACGTGTCACGTTGCCTAAAAAAAGCACTTAAGCTCAAAAAAAACACTGAATGCTAAAAGAACAAAAAATGCTATTATCCTCTTACCTGATATCGGGTGCTCGTTGTTGAAAGGATGGGGATATTTTATGGATCAGGCTGGCATAATTCGCGACCTGTTAATCTGGCTGGAAGGTCATCTGGATCAGCCGCTGTCACTTGACAATGTGGCGGCAAAAGCAGGCTATTCCAAGTGGCACCTGCAGAGAATGTTTAAGGACGTGACGGGCCACGCCATTGGCGCTTACATCCGCGCCCGTCGTTTATCGAAATCAGCGGTGGCGCTGCGTTTGACCGCACGTCCAATTCTGGATATTGCTCTTCAGTACCGCTTCGATTCTCAGCAAACCTTTACGCGCGCCTTTAAGAAACAGTTTTCCCAGACGCCGGCGCTGTATCGTCGCTCCCCGGAATGGAGCGCCTTTGGCATTCGCCCGCCATTACGGCTGGGCGAGTTTACCGTGCCGGAACATCAGTTCGTTACGCTGGAAGATACGCCGCTCCTTGGCGTCACGCAGAGCTATTCCTGCTCGCTGGAACAGATTTCCGACTTCCGCCACGAAATGCGCGTGCAATTCTGGCATGATTTCCTCGGTCATTCGCCAACCATTCCGCCAGTGCTTTATGGGCTTAATGAAACGCGCCCCAGCATGGAGAAAGACGATGAGCAGGAAGTATTCTATACCACCGCACTGCCGCAAGAGCAGGCCGATGGCTATGTTCAGTCGGCGCATCCCGTGCTGTTGCAGGGCGGTGAATACGTCATGTTCACCTATGAAGGGTTAGGAACCGGCGTGCAGGATTTTATCCTGACCGTTTACGGCACCTGTATGCCAATGCTGAATCTGACCCGTCGTAAAGGACAGGATATAGAGCGATACTACCCGTCAGAAGATACCAAAACCGGCGATCGCCCTATCAACCTGCGCTGCGAATTTCTGATCCCGATTCGCCGTTAACGCTGTAGTTCATCCAACGCAGGGGCGTCCAGATGCGAAACGTCCCCTGCGGTTTCTACCACCCACCCAGACGCCAGCCACTGACTTTCCTGGTAATCGATGCGGGAAATAGAGCAGTTGCGCAAACGTAACCGGCGTTCCGCCCAGGCGGGTAGTCCCAGTATAGTACTGACCAGACAGCCCAACGCGATACCGTGACTGACCAATAAAGGTCGGCTGCCCTGCGGTAGCTCCAGACAGGACGCCAGCGCGGCATGAACGCGATCGCTCAACTCCTGCATCGATTCCCCGCCGGGAATGCGGCCATCCTGCGTGCCGTTGACCAACTGACGACGCCAGCCCTCTTCTTCTTCCGTCAGCGAATCGATCTGGCGCTTTTCCAGCACGCCCATATCCAGCTCGCGCAGGCGGGAGTCAAAGGTGATATCACACCCGCACGCCTGGGCGATAATCTCCGCCGTGCGTTTTGTGCGGCCTAAATCGCTGCTGATGATATGGGTGATGCCGAGACTGCGGGCGCGTTCTCCTACCTGCATGGCCTGCTGCTCGCCTTTTGCTGTCAGGGGACTGTCCGATTGGCCCTGAATACGTCGCTCGGCGTTCCACTGCGTTTCACCGTGGCGAACAAGGTATACCTGTAACATGTTTTTTTTCCGTTATACTGCGATAAATTTTTAAAACTGAGCTTAATTATGCACCAGGTTATCTCTGCGACCACCAATCCTGCCAAAATTCAGGCAATTCTACAGGCATTTGAAGAGATTTTCGGCGAAGGATCGTGCCATATTACGCCCGTCGCCGTCGAGAGCGGCGTACCGGAGCAGCCCTTCGGAAGCGAGGAAACGCGTGCTGGCGCACGAAATCGCGTGGGTAATGCGCGACGCCTGCATCCACAAGCTGATTTCTGGGTAGCCATTGAAGCTGGAATTGACGATGACGCCACCTTCAGTTGGGTGGTGATTGATAACGGCGTTCAGCGCGGTGAAGCGCGATCGGCCACGCTGCCGTTGCCCGCCGTCATTCTCGACAGAGTCCGCCAGGGGGAAGCGCTTGGCCCAGTGATGTCGCAGTACACAGGTATTGACGAGATTGGTCGCAAAGAGGGCGCCATTGGCGTATTTACCGCCGGAAAATTAACGCGCTCCAGCGTTTACTACCAGGCGGTGATCCTGGCGCTCAGCCCGTTTCATAACGCGGTGTATCGATAATTATTTGCGCTATGTTGTAGGCCTGATAAGCACAGCGCCATCAGGCATTTCGCGGCGATGTTGCCGGATGGCCGCTTCGCCTTATCCGGCCTACGAGCAAATCAGGCGTTTTTCAGCAGTACATTCTCAAGCCAATGACGCAGTTCAACCGGCGCGGATTTCAGGCTGTTTGACCCGCGCGTGATGGTGGCGATGCCCGCCCCCAGCTCGGTTTTCAACTCGCGCTGGCTCATTTCGCCACGCAGCAACTCCTCAATAATGCGCACGCGCGTTCCCAGCGCTTCACGCTCGTCCGGCGTAAGCATCAGTTGTAATAAAGGCAGATGCAGATCCTCTGCATATGCCTGACGGAGTAACTCCACAAAACGAAGCCACTCCTGATTACGTTGTTCGGCGATAGCCGATGAATAAGGGGAATGCTGGGTCATGTTATACCGCCGTTTGTACTGTTACACGAGTACAAATGATAACATAACCCGTCTGCATTAATACCGTCGCTGCCACTCAGAGTCGCTCATTAAGGCCTCTTTCTGCCCCATAAAGTGGCGATAGTAAGCGTCATAGGCCAGAACGTTTTTCACGTAGCCGCGCGTTTCCGAAAAGGGAATGCTTTCGACAAACGCTACGGCATCGATACGCCCGGCGCTATTGCCAAGCCAGGTGCGCACGCGCCCCGGCCCGGCGTTATACGCCGCCGAGGCGAAAATACGGTTATTACCAAACTGCTGATAGACATACTGCAAATAGCTGGTGCCAATGTTGATGTTGGTCTCCGGCTCCAGCAGTTGGCCGGGGCCGCGGTAGTCCGGAATCGAAAACATTTTCACCGTATGGGTGGCCGTTCCCGGCATAATCTGCATTAAGCCGCTGGCCCCTACCGGCGATTTTACTTTCGGGTTCCAGGCGCTCTCCTGGCGGGCAATCGCCATGGCATAGCTTTGTGAGATATCTTTTCCGCGGGTATAGCGGGTAAAAAGATCGTTATACGCCAGCGGGAAACGCTCCTCCAGATGATCCCACAGTTTTCCGGCGATCGTCGCCTGTACGCTCAGATCCCACCAGTGCTGGTTAAACGCATAGCGCGCCAGCTGCGCCTGTTCAGATTTACTACGGCTTTTTACCAGATTCGCCCATTCGCTGCGCGCCGTGTTATCCAGGTTCCAGTACATCAGCTCCCGTACACGCGCCATCTCCGGCCCCTGCGTCAACGCGCTGTTTACGTTGGCGGGCGCTTTATCGATTTTAAGCGTGTACTCTTCGCCTAAACGCTGCGCCGCGACCATCGGATAAAAACCGCGCTTCTGCATTAAAGCATGAAGGATCTCTTTCGCTTCGGCGTCACGACCGCGCTCCAGCAATAAATCCGCCTGCCAGTAACGCCACTCGTCTTTCTCTTTCGCCTCCATTGGCAGTCGGGCAAGCCAGGTATTGAGACCGCGACGATCGCCCATCCCCAGCGCCATACGCACGCGCCGCTCGATAAGCGACGTCGATTGCGAGCGCATAATCGCGTCATCGCGCCATTTCGCCTGCGCATCGGTCACATCGTTGCCCATCAGTCGCCAGGCAACGATATCGCGCAGCGCCTGCGTTTGTTCCTCATTAAGTTTCTGCGCCTGTACCAGCGAGGGGATCATCAGACGCGCATTTTCCGCGTCCTGGCGGGCGACGCTGGCAAACGCGACTTCCGCCATCTGGCGGGTAAAATCGGTGGCGCCGGTGGTGCGTGCGAAGGTCAACACGTTATTAGGATCATTAGCGAGGGTAATGATCGCTGAGGCGATCGTTTGATATTCCGCCGGCATCTGTCCGGCCAGCACCGTAACCAACCCCGTATTCCCGGCTTTCATCGCCAGCCGAATACGTTCCAGATACGCCAGCGGGTCTTGCTTGCCGGAGGCCCGCCAGACGCTGAACAGTTTATCGCAGGCATTCGGCTGACTTTTGCCGGTCAGCCAAAGGTCTTTCGCGCCCTGCCAGGCCGCTTCCGTTTGCCCGGTACTCCATTTCGCGTAGTAATAGTTACATTGCGCTTCCGTGGTGCCGGGTTTCTCCGGGCTAAACGCCAGCAAGCCGCGCCAGTCTTCACGACGCGCCAGCTCATTGACGAAGCGTGATTGCAGCGTACGCGCAGGCGGAAGCGTAGGATTGGCGCGCACAAACTGCGTGACAGCAATCGCCGGTTGGTTCATCAAATCGTCGGTGATCTTACGGTATTCCAGATACGGGTAGAGCGGATAATCTTTCAGACCCGGCATCATCTGCTCTACCACATCCATCTGGCGGTTGTCCCAGGCCTGCTTAATCTGCGCATAGCGGTTACGCTGCTCTTCCAGTGAGTCGGCCCGCGCGAGGTGACAAAAGGTCAGCAGGCATACGCTGGCGGCGACGAGACGCCAGACAAATGGTTTGGCTCTATCCACAAGCTCTTCCTCAATTGTTATCCAATGCAGCATCATGCCGCGTAATGAATTTATGCTAACCAGTCATAGCCATTTGCGCCACGTTACGGACACTTTTTTACTTTTATTGCGAGTGCGATCTGCTGGCTGGGCTTAGGCAGGGAAAAAGGCTACACTTCGCCTTTGACATCTATTCACCATCACGATAAACATAGAGGCGAAGTCCAACGTGGCTCAATTCGTTTATACCATGCATCGTGTCGGCAAAGTGGTTCCGCCGAAACGTCATATTCTGAAAAACATCTCGCTGAGCTTCTTCCCTGGCGCCAAAATCGGCGTGCTGGGCCTTAACGGCGCCGGTAAGTCTACCCTGCTGCGCATCATGGCGGGTCTCGATAAAGATATCGAGGGCGAAGCGCGCCCGCAGCCCGGCATTAAGATTGGCTACCTGCCGCAGGAACCTCAGCTAAACCCGGAACACACGGTACGCGAGTCGATTGAAGAGGCCGTTTCGGAAGTAGTTAACGCCCTCAAACGTCTGGATGAAGTGTACGCGCTGTACGCCGATCCGGATGCCGACTTCGACAAACTGGCGGCAGAACAGGGCCGGCTTGAAGAGATTATCCAGGCGCACGACGGTCATAACCTGAACGTGCAGCTTGAGCGTGCTGCTGACGCCCTGCGTCTGCCGGACTGGGATGCCAAAGTCGAAAAACTGTCCGGCGGCGAGCGCCGTCGCGTGGCGCTGTGCCGTCTGTTGCTGGAAAAGCCGGACATGCTGCTGCTCGACGAACCCACCAACCACCTGGATGCCGAGTCTGTTGCGTGGCTGGAACGTTTCCTGCACGACTTCGAAGGCACCGTCGTGGCGATTACCCACGACCGTTACTTCCTCGATAACGTTGCCGGTTGGATTCTGGAACTTGACCGCGGCGAAGGTATTCCGTGGGAAGGCAACTACTCCTCCTGGCTGGAACAGAAAGATCAGCGTCTGGCGCAGGAAGCGTCTGCCGAAGCGGCGCGCCGTAAATCCATTGAGAAAGAGCTGGAGTGGGTGCGTCAGGGCGCGAAAGGCCGTCAGTCGAAAGGTAAGGCGCGTCTGGCTCGCTTTGAAGAACTGAACAGCGTTGAGTATCAGAAACGTAACGAAACCAACGAACTGTTTATTCCACCAGGACCGCGTCTGGGCGACAAAGTCATTGAAGTCAGCAACCTGCGTAAATCCTACGGCGACCGCGTACTGATCGACGACCTGAGCTTCTCGGTGCCGAAAGGCGCTATCGTCGGGATCATCGGGCCAAACGGCGCGGGTAAATCGACCCTGTTCCGCATGATGTCCGGTCAGGAGCAGCCTGATAGCGGCACCATTACGCTGGGTGAAACCGTCAAGCTGGCCTCGGTCGATCAGTTCCGCGACGCGATGGACAACAGCAAAACCGTCTGGGAAGAAGTGTCCGGCGGGCTGGATATCATGAAGATCGGCAACACTGAAATGCCAAGCCGCGCCTATGTAGGCCGCTTCAACTTCAAAGGCGTCGATCAGGGCAAACGCGTTGGCGAACTGTCCGGCGGTGAGCGCGGTCGTTTGCATCTGGCGAAGCTGCTGCAGGTGGGCGGTAACGTCCTGCTGCTCGACGAACCGACGAACGACCTGGATATCGAAACCCTGCGCGCGCTGGAAAACGCCCTGCTGGAGTTCCCTGGCTGCGCGATGGTTATCTCGCACGACCGTTGGTTCCTTGACCGTATCGCCACCCACATTCTGGATTATCAGGATGAAGGTAAGGTGGAATTCTTCGAAGGTAACTTTACCGAATACGAAGAGTACAAGAAACGCACGCTGGGCGCCGAGGCGCTGGAGCCGAAGCGTATCAAGTACAAGCGTATTGCCAAATAAATGTCTGAATGCCGGGTGGCGCTTGCGCTTACCCGGCCTACAAACCCAGCGATTCCAATACGTTGTGAAACTGTAGGCCTGATAAGACGCGGTAAGCGTCGCATCAGGCATTGGTTCTTATCCCTGCTCGCCCATCATCTCTTTCACCAGTTCCACACAGCGCAAAAAGCGGCCATCGTAATCAGCCTCTTTAACGTGAACGAACTCAATGTTGTTTTCTTTCAGCATCTCGACCAATAGGCTCTGGAACGCTTTGCGATCCACTGAACTGCCCAGGCTTCGCAGTCCGTCAGCTATCCACGGCGTATTATTCTCCAGCAAAATCACCAGGTCGAAGCGATACTCGTCGATCAGCGCCTGGACAAAGGGATGCTCGCGCCCTTCGTATTTTTTGCAAAATGCCTGGGTGGTGACGAAATCGGTATCGATAAACGCCACTTTATTCGCATATTTCACTGCAAAATCAATATATTGTGCATGGCCCAGCGCAATTTTATCGTAGTCGGAATACTGTAACGCCATCTCATCGCCGCCCAGATGCGAAAAGACATAGTCGCGGCCATATTCCCAGGCGCTGGTGGTATTAAAAATATTGGCGAGCTTATTGACCAGCGTAGACTTGCCGCTTGATTCCCCGCCCAGTATAGCGACGGTACGCACGAAAAACGGCTTCACTTCGGTAGGAATATATTCCCAGTAACGAAACGGATTTTCGCGGATTTGCGCCCCGCTGATATTCATAAACGTGCGTTCAGGATCGACCAGCACCGTCTCAATCCCTAAATGCTCCAGGTACTGCGGCGCATCAGCCTCTTCGGAAGTGTAGATCCGGCTCGGCTGTATTCCCTTCTCTGCCATAAACGCTTTAATGCCGTTGCTCCAGACGTCCCAGCCATGCGGATAAGGCTCCATCCCCTCTTCATTAAAGGCGTGAATGCGAATATTTTTTTGGTATTTGAAGGTTTGCAATAACCAGCGCAGGCGATCCGACACGGTGGGCTGCTGCGACATGGCGCTATCCTCAAACAGCCCGCGGTCGCGCGTATCGTCATATCCCATAATGATGTGCAACTCATCCACCTGGCTACAGGCGCGCTGGATCAAGTAGATGTGTCCGGTATGCAATGGATAAAATTTACCGAACACCACGCCAATGTTTTTCTGTCGGCGGGGAAACTCCAGCCCGAGAAAACGGTGTAGCGCCTCCAGTTTTTGCGCGCTGGGGCTTTTGATTTTGGCGTTAAGTAACTGACTCAGATACCCCTTGGTCATACCGCTGGCGTCAGCCACCTGTTGCAGAGTGCAACCTTGCTGCTTAATCGCGGTTTTGAGATAGTCGAACGATGACACAAGAGCCTCCTGCTGGAAAAATCGCATAACACTGCCTGACGGCGCTTCGCTTATCAGGCCTACAACATCAATCCGTATCAATCCGTAGGCCGGATAAGACGCATTGCATCGCCATCCGGCAAATTATACAACATCACTACATACAGAGAATTATAAGTCGTCAAACACGCTTAACGCATCTGCGAGCTTTTTAACACCGAACACCTGCATTCCTTCCGGCGGCTTTTTCGGTACGTTGGCGGCAGGCACAATCGCCCGACGAAAACCGTGTTTCGCCGCCTCGGAAATACGCTCCTGCCCGCTCGGCACCGGACGAATCTCGCCTGCCAGCCCCACTTCTCCAAACACCACCAGATCCTGCGGCAACGGCCTGTCACGCAGGCTGGAGACCATCGCCAGCAGTAAAGCCAGATCCGCGCTGGTTTCGGTGACTTTCACGCCGCCGACCACGTTGACGAAGACGTCCTGATCCGACATTTGCAGACCGCCGTGCCGGTGCAGCACCGCCAGCAGGATTGCCAGACGGTTTTGTTCCAGACCGACCGCCACGCGTCTGGGGTTCGCCATCATCGAGTGATCGACCAGCGCCTGAATCTCCACCAGCAACGGTCGCGTGCCTTCCCAGACGACCATCACTGAACTGCCGGAAGTGACCTCATCACCGCGGCTTAAAAAGATGGCGGACGGATTGCTCACTTCGCGCAACCCCTGTTCGGTCATGGCGAAGACGCCCAGCTCATTGACTGCGCCAAAGCGGTTTTTGTGGCTGCGCAGCGTGCGGAAACGAGAATCGGCGTCGCCGTCGAGCAATACTGAGCAATCGATACAGTGTTCCAGCACTTTCGGCCCCGCCAGCGACCCGTCTTTGGTGACGTGGCCGACCATCACGATCGCCACGCCGCGCGTTTTGGCGAAGCGCGTCAGGTAGGCGGCCGTTTCGCGGACCTGGGCGACGCTGCCCGGCGACGACTGGATGTCCGCCATATGCATCACCTGTATGGAGTCGATCACCATCAGTTTCGGCTGTTCTTCTTCCGCTATCAGGCAGATCTGCTCGATGCTGGTTTCGGAGAGCATATTCAGGTTGGCGGTCGGCAGGCCGAGACGGTGCGCGCGCATCGCCACCTGCTGTAGCGACTCTTCGCCGGTGACGTACAGCGTTTTCATCTGCTCGGCGAGCTTGCACAGCGTTTGTAGCAGCAACGTTGATTTGCCCGCGCCGGGATTACCGCCAATCAAAATGGCGCTGCCGGGTACCACCCCGCCGCCCAGCACGCGGTCAAACTCTTTAAAACCGGTAGAAAAGCGCGGCAGTTCCTCAAGACTGATGTCAGACAGTTTCTGCACTTTTGATACGCCCGCACTGCCAGCGTATCCGCTCAGACGTTCGTTACGCGCCACCGTCGGCGATGCGGCAAGGCGCACCTCGGTAATGGTGTTCCAGGCATGGCAGGCGCTGCATTGCCCCTGCCAGCGCGGGTAATCGGCCCCGCATTCATTACAAACAAAGGCGCGTTTGGGAGCTTTTGCCACGTTTTACCTCTTTCGTTAACGCTGTTGCCGGATGGCGCTGGCGCTTATCCGGCCTACGGTCGCCTTGCCATTGGGCAGGTTAATCATTTCTGGTTCATGCTGCCGGAGAGAATGCAAAACACGCCCATCAGGTCAGCGTGGCGGATCGTAATCTCCGTCTTTTCGTTTACTTTTGGCTTGGCATGGAAGGCAATACCTAACCCTGCCGCTTTGATCATTGGCAGATCGTTAGCGCCGTCGCCAATCGCCACCGTCTGCGCCAGCGGGATGTCATGCTCTTGCGCCAGACGAAGCAAGGTATTGGCTTTATACTCAGCATCCACAATATCGCCGATAACGTGACCGGTAAATTTACCGTCCATGATCTCCAGCTCATTGGCGACCGCCGCCGTCAGGCGTAGCTGGTCACGCAGATAGTCGGCGAAGAAAGTGAAGCCGCCGGAAGCGATAGCGATTTTCCAGCCAAGCGTTTCCAGTTTTAGCACCAACTGCGTTAATCCTGGCATTAGCGGCAGATTCCCGCGCACCTGGCGCAAAATATCGGCATCCGCGCCTTTCAGCGTCGCCACGCGGCTGCGCAGGCTGGCGGTAAAATCAAGCTCGCCGCGCATCGCGCGCTCCGTCACTTCAGCCACCTTCTCACCGGTACCGGCCAGCTTAGCGATTTCATCGATACACTCAATCTGGATCGCCGTGGAATCCATATCCATGACCAGCAGCCCCGGCGTGCGCAGATGCGGAATTTTACCCAGCGGCGCGACATCCAGCTGCGCCTCATGCGCCAGCCGCGTCGCACGCGGCGTCAGCGACCCCGCCAGACGAATGACCTGATAATCCTCCACGCACCAGGCGGCGACAATCACCATTGCGGCACCCAGTTTGGTCTGATATTGAGTTAAACGCTGCTTATCCAGCCCGCGCCCATACAGCAGCCAACCGCTGCGGCCTGCATGGTAATCCAGAGGCATCACCTCGTCGCCGCTTAAAGAAAGAGGCAAACCAGGCCATAAAGAGACATCTTCAGGCAGATCGCACCAGGTAATGTTAGGCATTAAAGCTCCTGTAAATCGTTCAGGCCGGTAACCGCCCCGCGGAAAATAACGCATGAGGCTACCTTGTAACCATCGCTTCTGGCAACATTAAGCCTCAAATTTTCAGCAGGTGGAATATGGCTCGCGCAAAACTGAAATTTCGGCTGCATCGTGCAGTGATTGTATTGTTCTGTCTCACACTGCTCGTCGCGCTCATGCAGGGCGCGTCCTGGTTTAGTCAAAACCACCAGCGACAGCGCAACCCGCAGTTGGAAGAGCTGGCCCGCACGCTGGCGCGCCAGGTGACGCTCAACATCGCCCCGCTGATGCGTAGCGAAACACCGGATGAAAATCGCATCAACGCCGTGCTGCGTCAGCTCACGCAAGAGAGCCGTATTCTGGATGCCGGCGTCTATGATGAACAGGGCGATCTTATTACTCGCGCTGGCGAAAGCGTCAACGTGCGCGACAGGCTGGCGCTGGATGGCAAAAAAGCGGGCAGCTATTTTAACCAACAAATTGTCGAGCCTATCCAGGGGAAAAACGGCCCATTGGGCTACCTGCGTCTGACGCTGGATACCCACACTCTGGCCACCGAAGCAAAGCAGGTCGATAACACCACCAACATTCTACGCCTGATGCTGCTACTCTCGCTGGCGATAGGCGTGGTGCTGACGCGTACCTTGCTACAAGGTAAACGCACCCGCTGGCAGCAGTCGCCCTTCCTGCTAACGGCCAGCAAGCCTGTTCCGGAAGAGGAAGAGCGTGAGGAAAAAGAGTAAAATGACGGCTTAATAAAGGTAAGGAAAACCACCATGACAACATTACGCCTGCTTATTTCTGACTCTTACGATCCCTGGTTTAACCTGGCGGTCGAGGAGTGTATTTTCCGCCAGATGCCCGCCACCCAGCGTGTGCTGTTCCTGTGGCGCAACGCGGATACGGTGGTAATTGGACGCGCGCAAAACCCGTGGAAAGAGTGTAATACGCGGCGTATGGAAGAAGATAACGTCCGTCTGGCCCGCCGTAGCAGCGGCGGCGGCGCGGTATTCCATGACCTCGGTAATACCTGCTTTACCTTTATGGCCGGTAAACCGGAATACGATAAAAGCATCTCCACCCATATTGTGCTCGCGGCGCTGAATTCGCTGGGCGTCATGGCCGATGCTTCGGGACGCAACGATCTGGTGGTAAAAACGCCGGACGGCGATCGCAAAGTCTCCGGTTCAGCCTATTGCGAAACCAAAGATCGCGGCTTCCATCACGGCACGCTACTGCTGAATGCAGACCTCAGCCGTCTGGC
Organism: Salmonella sp. 741265055_HSA; assembly: GCF_046569525.1. Taxonomy (NCBI): domain Bacteria; kingdom Pseudomonadati; phylum Pseudomonadota; class Gammaproteobacteria; order Enterobacterales; family Enterobacteriaceae; genus Salmonella; species Salmonella sp. 741265055_HSA. Next base: position 83,383 of record NZ_JBKFSQ010000009.1, read on the forward strand.
GAACTATCTGAATCCGGATAAAAAGAAACTTGCGGCGAAAGGGATTACCTCCGTTCGCTCCCGCGTGGCTAATCTTACCGAGCTATTACCGGGTATCACCCATGAACAGGTCTGCCAGGCGGTCACGGAAGCCTTTTTCGCCCATTACGGCGAACGCGTCGACGCGGAAGTGATCTCACCGGATAAAACGCCGGATCTACCGAATTTTGCCGAAACCTTTGCGCGCCAGAGCAGTTGGGAGTGGAATTTCGGCCAGGCCCCGGCGTTCAGCCATCTACTGGACGAGCGTTTCACCTGGGGCGGCGTCGAGCTGCATTTTGACGTCGAGAAAGGTGTGATTACCCGCGCACAAGCGTTTACCGATAGCCTGAACCCGGCACCGCTGGAAGCGCTGGCGGGGCGACTGCAAGGGTGTTTATACCGCGCGGATAAACTACAGGAAACGTGCGAAGCGCTGATAGCGACGTTTCCGGAACAGGAGAGTGAGTTGCGGGAACTGGCGAATTGGGTCGCAGGGGCCGTGCGTTAAAGAATTGCCGGATGGCAGCTACGCCTTATCCGGCCTACAAATGAGTGCTTTCTGTAGGCCGGATAAGCAACGCGCTATCCGGCATTACCGCCACTCACCAGCGTCAAGATCCCTCACCTCCCCCGCCCAATCAACCGGGTAAACGCCATTGCGAACATCACGATGAAAAGTCGAAAACGGCCAATCCTGCACCCGCCTTACCCAACCGTGCTTCACGGGGTTGAAGTAGAGGTAATCGACATGTCGGCGAAAATCCTTTTCGTCGCGAATCGCGTGCTCCCAGAATCGTGGCTGCCACACTTCACGGCGCATTATCGATTTGGTAAATAACTTTTTAAGCTCCCGCCAGCGAGATGAAAAGTCACAATCGTTCTCAGGAAGCGTCCAGATGCAATGCAGATGCTCAGGCAACACGACAAAAGCATCGATTTGAAAAGGCTTCGTATTTTTCACTCGGCGAATAGCAGAGCGTAATTCCGCAATCTGGCGGACAAGTAAATCACTTTTCCGGTTTTTCAGATTAACCGTGAAAAACCAGGTTCCACCGTTAATGTAATAACGACGATAGTTCGACATTTTGTTCATTCCTTAAACAAAATCCAAACGTAACGGGTTAATAGCAAAAGGCAATGCGAAGAGGGTAATTCGGGAATGAGGCTCGCAGTATAAACAGCAGATTGCCGGATGGCGGCTACGCCTTATCCAGCCTACAAGTCGATCCGGTAACAACCGCAGGCCGTTGTAGGCCCGGTAAGCGAAGCGCCACCGGGCACAGCACAATCTTACTCTTTATCGCCCAGCAGTACGGATTCCAGCGCGATTTTAATCATATCGTTGAAGGTCGTCTGACGTTCAGCGGCAGTGGTCTGCTCGTGGGTACGGATGTGGTCGGACACGGTGCAGATGGTCAGCGCTTTCGCGCCAAACTCAGCTGCTACACCGTAGATGCCCGCAGCTTCCATTTCCACGCCCAGCACGCCGTATTTTTCCATCACGTCGAACATTTCACCGTCCGGGGAGTAGAACAGGTCTGCGGAGAACAGGTTGCCCACGCGCGCGTCTACGCCCAGCGCTTTTGCCGCGTCAACCGCGTTACGGACCATGTCGAAGTCAGCGATAGCCGCGAAGTCATGATCTTTGAAACGGATACGGTTCACCTTGGAGTCGGTGCAAGCACCCATACCGATCACCACGTCACGCAGTTTGACGTCCATGCGCACCGCGCCACAGGAACCTACGCGAATGATTTTCTTCACGCCGAAATCGGTGATCAGCTCTTTGGTGTAGATGGAGCAGGACGGGATACCCATGCCGTGGCCCATCACGGAGATCTTACGGCCTTTGTAAGTACCGGTGAAACCTAACATGCCGCGAACGTTGTTCACTTCACGGACATCTTCGAGGAAAGTCTCAGCAATGTGCTTCGCGCGCAGCGGGTCGCCCGGCATCAAAACGACGTCAGCAAAATCGCCCATTTCTGCATTAATATGTGGAGTTGCCATCTTCAGTTCCCTTTAAATTTGTTGTTATTGCCTGATGGCGACTACGCCTTATCAGGCCTACAAAACGTGTGTAAAAACAGTGAAATACCCTAAGGATTTCGCGTTGTAGGAAGGCGACGAATTCGTGAATCCCCGGGAGCATAGATTAACTATGTGACCGGGGTGAGCGAATGAAGTCAACGCATCTACAGCGCGAAAGACAACGGGTATCACAGCATGTTTTTACCGTAGTCCATCGGCGATGTACCAAAGTAGGTCGCCAGCGTCTGGCCGATATCCGCAAAGGTTTCACGGTGACCTAAAGAGCCCGGTTTTACTTTCGGACCGTAGATCAGCACCGGAATGTGCTCACGGGTATGGTCAGTACCGGTCCAGCTTGGGTCACAGCCGTGGTCAGCGGTCAGGATCAGAATGTCATCTTCCCCCACCAGCTCCATCAGCTCCGGCAGACGGCGGTCAAACAGCTCCAGGCCTGCGGCGTAGCCCGCGATGTCGCGACGGTGGCCCCAGGAAGAGTCGAAGTCGACGAAGTTAGTGAAGACGATGGTTTTATCGCCCGCTTCTTTCATCTCTTTGAGGGTCGCGTCGAACAGCGCGTCCAGACCAGTCGCTTTCACTTTCTTAGTGATGCCGCAGTTAGCGTAGATGTCGGCAATCTTACCGACGGACACCACGTGGCCCTGTTTTTCATCGACCAGTTTCTGCAGCACGGTCGGCGCTGGCGGTTCAACGGCCAGGTCGTGACGGTTGCCGGTACGCTGGAAGTTACCGGCTTTGTCGCCGATAAACGGACGCGCGATCACGCGGCCAATGTTGTAGCCGCCTTCGGTCAGCTCTTCACGGGCGATTTCGCACAGCTCGTAGAGTTTATCCAGGCCAAAGGTCTCTTCGTGGCAGGCAATCTGGAACACGGAGTCAGCGGAGGTGTAGAAAATCGGCTTGCCGGTTTTCATGTGCTCTTCGCCGAGCTGATCCAGAATGACCGTACCGGAAGAGTGGCAGTTACCGAGATAGCCCGGCAGGTTGGCGCGTTTCACCAGCTTATCCAGCAGTTCCTGCGGGAAGCTGTTTTCGTGATCGCTGAAATAGCCCCAGTCGAATAGCACCGGTACGCCGGCGATTTCCCAGTGGCCGGACGGCGTATCTTTGCCGGAGGACAGTTCGTGCGCCCATGCGTATGCGCCAATAACGTCCGCGTTGCCGTCCATGCCGGCGGCAATTTTACCGGTAGAGCCTTCATGCGCTTTCACCAGCCCCAGACGAGTCAGGTTAGGCAGATTCAACGGGCCTTTACGGCCATTGTCAGCTTCGCCATTGGCGCAAGCTTCTGCGATGTGGCCCAGAGTGTCGGAACCTACGTCGCCAAAACGATCCGCGTCTTCAGTAGCGCCGATGCCGAATGAGTCCAGCACCATAATAAATGCACGTTTCATATCTTCTCCGTACTTAGTGCTTCAAAAATAATTGATCAGATCAGTATACAACTATTCAGTAATTCGACGATAGACCGAAGGTGTGCTTGCTGGCGCTTTATCGTCAAGGATAATTGCCGCTTTGACGGCCTTCGCCGCTTCCTGCCAACTGGTTTCGTCTTTGGCATGAATTACCGCCAGCGGGCGCTGTCCGTCGATGCTGTCGCCCAGACGGGCCATGTCGGTAAAGCCAACGCTGTAATCAATGGTATCTGATGCCTGGCGACGCCCGCCGCCCATCGAGACGACCGCCATCCCCAGCGCACGCGTATCCATTGCGCTGATAAACCCTTCGGTATCAGCATATACCGCTTTGCTCAACATGGCGGTCGGCAGGTATTTATCGTAGCTCTCAACGAAATCGCTCGGCCCTTTCTGCGCGGCCACCATACGACCAAAGACTTCTGCCGCTTTACCGTTATCCAGCACCGCCTGCAGTTTGGCACGCGCTTCGCCGTCGTCTTTCGCCAGCTGACCGGAGATCAGCATCTCCACACATAGCGCCATAGTGACGTCAAACAAGCGCGGATTGCGGTATTCACCGGTCAGGAACTGCACGGCTTCACGCACTTCCACCGCGTTACCGGCGCTTGAAGCCAGCACCTGGTTCATATCGGTTAACAACGCCGTAGTGCGAACTCCCGCGCCGTTTGCCACGCCGACAATCGCTTCAGCAAGGGCTTCAGAAAGTTCATAGGTTGGCATAAACGCGCCGCTGCCGACTTTTACGTCCATTACCAGCGCATCCAGCCCTTCGGCCAGTTTTTTGGCGAGGATGGAACCGGTGATCAGCGGAATAGAGTCCACCGTCGCGGTAATATCGCGGGTGGCGTAAAAACGTTTGTCCGCCGGTGCAAGCGAGCTGGTTTGCCCAATAATCGCCACACCCACGTCTTGAATAATTTCGCGGAAACGGTTGTCGTCCGGGAAGATATCGAAGCCCGGGATCGCTTCCAGTTTATCGAGCGTACCGCCGGTATGTCCGAGACCGCGACCGGAGATCATCGGCACATAACCGCCGCAGGCCGCTACCATTGGCCCCAGCATCAGAGACGTCACGTCCCCTACGCCGCCGGTCGAATGCTTATCGACAATCGGGCCATTGAGATTCAGGCTTTTCCAGTCAAGGACAGTACCGGAATCCCGCATCGCCATGGTCAGCGAAACACGCTCCGGCATGGTCATATCGTGGAAGAAGATGGTCATCGCCAGGGCGGCAATCTGCCCTTCAGAGATAGTATTGTCACGAATACCATTGATAAAGAAACGAATTTCTTCGTCACTCAACGCATGACCATCACGCTTTTTACGAATAATTTCTTGTGCGAGAAACACGGTACCCTCCTGAGGGAAAAGAGTAGAAGGCTTACATCGCCGGATGGCGGCTAACGCCTTATCCGGCCTACAGGCCTGGATTTGTAGGCCGGATAAGCGCAGCGCCATCCGGCAAATCAGAGCTTAGTAGCTGCTGGCGCTCTTACCGTCGCCGTGACCCAGCGCTTTCAGCAGGCTTGCCAGCAGGCTGGATGCGCCAAAGCGGTAGTGACGAGAATCTGCCCAGTCAGCGCCAAACAGTTCGTCTGCAATCGCGAGGAATTTCTGCGCGTCTTCCGCCGTACGTACGCCGCCCGCCGGTTTGAAGCCAACGGTTTTGGAAACGCCCATGTCGCGGATCACTTCCATCATGATGCGCGCGCTTTCCGGCGTAGCGTTTACCGGCACTTTACCGGTAGAGGTTTTGATGAAATCCGCACCGGCTTTGATGGAGATTTCAGAGGCTTTACGAATCAGCGCCTCTTCTTTCAGCTCGCCGGTTTCGATGATGACTTTAAGCAATACGCTCGCTGCGGCGCAGGCGTCTTTACAGGCTTTTACCAGGTCAAAACCCACCTGCTCGTTACCGGCGATCAACGCGCGGTACGGGAATACCACGTCCACTTCGTCAGCGCCGTAGGCGATCGCCGCACGGGTTTCCGCCAGCGCAATATCGATGTCATCATTGCCATGCGGGAAGTTAGTCACCGTTGCAATGCGGATGTCCGGCGTACCTTGTTCTTTCAGAGTTTTACGCGCAATCGGGATAAAACGCGGGTAAATACAAATCGCCGCCGTATTCCCGACCGGGGTTTTTGCCTGATGACACAACGCGATCACTTTTTCATTGGTGTCGTCATCGTTCAGAGTGGTCAGATCCATCAGTTTGAGCGCACGCAGGCTGCTTGCTTTTAAATCAGTCATGACATTCTCCAACGGCATTGCCGTATAAAATTTCACCTTGCGAGTCTGTTAATATTCTAACATTCACTCGCGATTACACTTCGATATACATCACAGTTAATGAAAACTACGTACAAATTTGCATTACTGTAATGAGATCTGAATCAAATTATCCCGCCGTCACCGTCTGTTCTTCGAGCGATAAGCGCATCAGGATCAAAGTCGGTTTGCCGCCATTTTCTACAATAGCGCATCGTCCCGGCATAAAGAGGAAACGAAGATGCCTGCCTCATGCGAAACTGCGCTCCAGCAGCGTTGCCAGCAAATTGTGACCAGCCCGGTGCTCACGCCTGAACAAAAACGCCATTTTCTGGCGCTGGAAGCTGAAAACGCCCTGCCTTATCCCACCCTGCCGGAAGATGCCCGCCAGGCGCTGGATGAAGGCGTCATTTGCGATATGTTTGAGGGGCACGCCCCCTTCAAACCGCGCTACGTGTTGCCCGATTACGCCCGATTTCTGGCTAACGGTTCACAGTGGCTGGAACTGGAAGGCGCGAAAGATCTGGATGATGCGTTATCCCTACTCACCATTCTGTATCATCACGTTCCTTCCGTGACGTCCATGCCGGTTTATCTCGGCCAGCTTGATGCGTTGCTGCAACCGTATGTTAGAATTCTAACACAAGATGCGATCGATATTCGAATAAAACGTTTCTGGCGTTATCTCGACAGAACGCTGCCAGACGCCTTTATGCATGCCAATATTGGCCCTGCCGATACGCCTGTCACACGAGCAATTTTGCGCGCTGATGCCGAGCTAAAGCAGGTGGCGCCTAACCTGACGTTTATCTACGATGCGGAAATTACGCCGGACGATCTGCTGCTGGAGGTCGCAAAAAACATTTGCGAATGCAGTAAGCCACACATTTCCAATGGCCCTGTAAATGATAAAATTTTCACAAAAGGCCATTATGGCATCGTCAGTTGTTATAACTCGCTACCGCTTGGCGGCGGCGGCAGTACGCTGGTACGTCTCAACCTGAAAGCCGTGGCAGAACGCAGTACGTCTGTCGATGACTTCTTTTCACGCACGCTACCGCACTACTGCCGACAGCAGATCGCCATCATTAATTCACGATGTGAATTCCTCTATGAAAAGTCACATTTCTTTGAGAATAGCTTTCTTGTACAGGAAGGTTTGATCGATCCCGAACGTTTTGCGCCGATGTTCGGTATGTACGGGCTGGCGGAAGCCGTGAACCTGCTGTGCGAAAACGCGGGCCTGACCGCCCGTTACGGCAAGAATGAAACGGCGAACGAGCTGGGCTACCGTATCAGCGCCCAACTGGCGGATTTCGTCGAAAATACGCCAGTGAAGTATGGCTGGAAGCAACGGGCGCTGCTCCATGCCCAGTCTGGCATCAGTTCCGATATCGGCACTACGCCGGGGGCGCGTCTGCCGTATGGCGATGAACCGGACCCTATCACCCATTTGCAAACCGTCGCACCGCACCATGCCTTTTATCATGCCGGGATCAGCGACATTCTGACGCTGGACGAAACCATCAAGCGTAATCCGCAGGCGCTGGTTCAGCTTTGTCTTGGCGCGTTCAAAGCCGGGATGCGGGAATTTACCGCCAATGTCAGCGGCAACGATCTGGTGCGCGTCACCGGTTATATGGTGCGCCTGTCGGATCTGGCGAAATTTCGCGCCGAAGGCTCGCGCACGAATACCACCTGGCTGGGAGAAGAAGCCGCACGTAATACCCGCATCCTGGAACGACAGCCACGCGTAGTCAGCCATGAACAACAGATGCGCTTTAGTCAGTAAGATCATTGCGTTTTCCTGCGTCGATGGGCCAGGCAGCCGCCTGGCATTATTCTTACAGGGCTGCAATTTGCGCTGCAAGAATTGCCATAACCCGTGGACGATGGGACGCTGTAACGACTGCGGGGAATGCGTATCGCAGTGTCCGCACCACGCCCTCAGCGTTGATGGCGGGAAAGTGGTATGGCGGTCGGACGTCTGTGAGCAGTGCGATACCTGCCTGAAAATGTGCCCACAGCGGGCAACGCCAATGGCGCAAACCATGAGCGTTGACGATGTGCTGCGTCATATTCGTAAAGCATCGCTGTTTATTGAAGGTATTACCGTCAGCGGCGGAGAGGCGACCACGCAATTACCGTTTATTGTGGCGCTATTTACGGCGATCAAAGCCGATCCGCAGTTACAACGACTGACCTGCCTGGTGGACAGTAATGGTCAGTTAAGCGAGACCGGCTGGCAGAAACTACTGCCGGTTTGCGACGGCGTAATGCTCGATCTGAAAGCCTGGAAGAGCGAGTGTCATCACCGTCTGACCGGACGTGATAACACGCATATTAAGCACAGTATCCGCTTTCTTGCTGCGCAGGGAAAACTGGCGGAGCTGCGGTTGCTGGTTATCCCGGGTCAGGTGGACTATGCGGCGCATATCGATTCACTGGCGGCGTTTATTACTTCGCTGGGCGAGGTTCCGGTGCGCCTGAATGCCTTTCATGCGCATGGCGTCTATGGCGAAGCGAAAGCCTGGCCAGGCGCGACGCCGCAAGAGGTGGAACGGCTGGCTGACGGATTGCGCGCGCGTGGGGTGGCGAAGCTGATTTTGCCGGCGCTATATTTGTAAGCGTCACCTGCCGGACGGCGGCTGCGATGCCCTCAGAGCCGAAACAAGGTAATGGTATTGCGATACAGCGTATCGGCTATCACCTCTGCGGGCTCCGGACGTAATTCGCAGAGCGCATCAAATACGCGCGCCGCCTGCTCCGGGCGATTCGGCAGCCCCTGAAACCCCTTTAGCGGCATATCCGGCGCATCGGTCTCCAGCAACAGCGCGTCCAGCGGCAACCGCGCCATAACATCACGGGTTTTACTGGCGCGCGGGTAGGTGATGGTGCCGCCGACGCCGATTTTATAGCCCAGTCGCACAAAGCGTTCGGCCTGTTGCAGACTGCCGGCAAAACCATGCACCACACCGGTTCGCGGCAGATCCTGGCGCTTTAAGTGCATCGCCAGTTTGTCATGCGTGCGCCGCGAGTGCAGGATCACCGGCAGATCGTAGCGTTTTGCCAGTTGCAGCTGCGCGTCTAAAAATCGCTCTTGCCTGGCGAACTGCGGATCGTCGCGATAGAGATCGAGACCGATCTCGCCTACCGCCACGACGTTCTGTTGTTGCGCCAGCGCCTGTTGTAGCTTATCAGGATCGTCATCGGCATGACGCTCAATCACAATGGGGTGCAATCCCAGCGCAGCATAAAGCGACGGGAAACGCGCCGCCAGCGCCAGCACGCGGGGAAAGTGAGCCGCCTCGGTCGCCGGCACGATGATTTTTTCAACGCCCGCTTCACAGGCACGCTGAATACTGGCGCGCTCATCGCCCGTAAAGGGCGGGAAATCAAAGTGGCAATGCGTATCGATAAAGCGCCAGCTCACGCCAGATCCTCGTCGGTAAATGTGGTGTCGTTTGCCTGCGGCGCGCTAATGACCTCCGCCACATGCGTATCATTGGCCACCGGCGCCGGAGGCACGACCACCGTTTCCGGCACAGCAATCCGCGACGTATGGCGCAAGAGAGGCGGCGTTGCGGCGAGCAATTTACCAACGGTGGCAAGGAAATAACGCCCGCATAATTGCCCGGTTTTGTAATCCTCACGCAGCGCCGGGATACGGCTGCCCAGCGCCATGCTGTGCAGCGGTTTCGGCGGATAAATTTCAATGATCCGCAGCTTACCCGGCGGCTTTTCAATAAATTGTTGGATCGCGCTGTAGGACGTTTCATGATGCTGTACCAGGTTGACCAACGGCTGTAGACTGCTCTCCCCCAGCCAGCGCTCCATACGCTTAAACCACTGTGGCGTGTAATACATTTGCGAGGGTACGGTGCGGATCACCACAATGGTTTTCGCCCCCCGCTTTGCCGCCTCCTGAACCGGAATGGCATCGCTAATGCCACCGTCCAGATAGTTGATGCCCTCTAACGTAACGCCAGTACGGTAGAAACCCGGTATGGCGCTGGAGGCGCGAATGATATCAAGCCAGTTTTGTTTTGTCGGCGAGAAATAGCCCGGCGTGTAATCATCCCCCCGGCAGGCGCACATATAAAAGGATTTTCCGCTGTCGAACAGGCGCGCTGCGGTATCCATCTGCAGCGGCATTCGGGCGGCGGTGGACTCCACCAGCCAGTCGAGGTCAATAAGGTTTCCTCCGCGTACAAATCGTAGCGGATCAAAAAATTCGCGCCTGGTGGTATAGCGCATAATGACTTTGCGCCCGTAGCCGGGCTGGTTGCAGAGATACGCCGAGAGATTTTGCGCACCGGCTGATGTGCCGAAGTAGAGATGGAAAGGATTAAACTGCGCACGCATAAACTCATCCAGCACGCCTGCGGTAAAGATACCCCGCTGCCCCCCGCCCTCACAGACCAGCGCCATACGGCCTGGCCGGAACGGTGTTAATGATAACGGCGCAATATTGCCGAGCGTAACCGGTATTCGCTGGCCCACCTCTGCCTTCCTGTTTTTCATTTTTTTCCAGGCTGACAAGGTAACGCAAAACGTTAACGGCTAAAACCGTAAAAGCCAGTCCGCTGGACTGGCTTGGTAGCAATATATCTTTACAGATGCCTGCTAGGGTCGTTTACGGCCCATGAACAGGCTGACCAGGAAGAGCACGATCCCGACGACGAAGACGATTTTCGCCGCGCCGGCAGCCGTACCAGCCAGTCCACCAAAACCCAATGCGGCGGCAATTAACGCGATAACCAGAAATATGATGCCCCAACGAAACATAAGCCTCTCCTTTACCATAGTTAATGTCGACCGCTAAATATGAGCGCTCAGGCTACTCATTCGCGATATTTTTAGTGTGGTGCACATTACGCCTCCCGACAAACGTCGGGAGGACGAATTACGACGAATTACTGAACTTTCAGATCGTTTTTAACACTTTTTACGCCATCAACGGCTTTCGCGATGCTTTCAGCGCGGTCGCTTTGTTCCTGAGTTTCAACGGTACCGGAGAGCTGTACGACACCATCGGTCGTTTCCACTTTCACTTTACGGGAAGGGACGAGATCGTCCGCCAGCAACTTGGCTTTGACTTCACTGGTCGTGGCCGTATCGCCGGCATAGCCTTTCATGGAACCTTCTTTATTGTCGCGAACGTGAAGTTTGTCGCTAACGGAGGTCACGCCTTCTACGCCTTTCGCCACTTTCACGGCGGCTTCAGCCTGCGCCTGGCTTTCTACAAAGCCGCTCAGGGTGACGACTTTCTGATTGGTTTCGACAGAAATATCGGTGCTTTTAATATTGTCATGGTCTACCAGCGCAGCTTTGACTTTCGCAGTGATGGCGCTGTCATCCATGAAGTTACCGACTTTATTCATAGAGCTATCGACTTTTTGCCCTGTGGTTTCGGTTCCGCTTTGCGCCTTGTCCGTTGTTGCGTTTTCTGCAAAGGCAGAACCTGTCGCAACAGCAGAGGTCAACATTACGGCCAGCAGAGTTTTAGAAATCTTCAGTCTTGTCATAGTCATCGATTTTGTCCTGTATAGTTTGCTCGTAATTTGAGCTCAGGCAACACGAGGTTGCATTGCTGAATGCGGTGAAACTCACCGGTTTCTGAAGTCAATGACTGGCATCACATTCGTGAATTTGTAACGACGCGTCGCCTGCCACCCTTCCGTTTCAGTTATTAATATCGTGACTGAAACAAATCTCAGCTTTAAGCTCTCATATTCACGCATTGAACAGGCATTAAAGCCGACATTTATGTCATCACTTTGTTAAATATAGATCACAATTTTAAAATCGCTTGTCGGTGCGTATAAAAAACAGGCAGATCGGAGAAAAAACGCGGGATTTAAGAACATTCCGTAAGCGGTTAAAAAGGCAGGGAAAGTACGAAGGCGCGGCGGATGCCGCGCCCGGAAAGGGATCAGTGTTCGCGCGTTTTACGGAACTGAACGTCAGGGTAACGTTCCTGGGTCAGGTTCAGGTTAACCATCGTGGGGGCGATATAGGTAAGGTTGTCGCCGCCATCCAGCGCCAGTTGCGTTTCATTCTTACGCTTAAACTCTTCGAATTTCTTCGCATCGGCGCTTTCCACCCAGCGCGCCGTCGCCACGTTGACGGATTCATAAATCGCCTCAACGTTGTATTCGCTTTTCAGGCGCGCGACAACAACGTCAAACTGCAAAACGCCCACGGCGCCGACAATCAGATCGTTGTTGGAGATGGGACGGAATACCTGAACCGCCCCCTCTTCAGAAAGCTGCACCAGCCCTTTCAGTAGCTGCTTCTGCTTGAGCGGATCTTTCAGGCGAATACGACGGAACAGTTCCGGCGCAAAGTTCGGGATACCGGTAAACTTCATCATCTCGCCCTGAGTGAAGGTATCGCCGATCTGAATGGTGCCGTGGTTATGCAGACCCAAAATATCGCCCGGGTACGCTTCTTCAACGTGCGAACGGTCGCCCGCCATAAAAGTTAACGCGTCGGAAATCACCACATCTTTGCCGGTACGGACCTGGCGTAGCTTCATGCCCTTCTCATACTTACCGGAAACCACGCGCATAAACGCCACGCGGTCGCGGTGTTTCGGGTCCATATTGGCCTGAATTTTAAAGACAAAACCGGTGAATTTCTCTTCCGAGGCTTCCACTGTGCGGGTATCGGTTTGACGCGGCATCGGCGCGGGCGCCCACGCCACTAAACCATCCAGCATATGGTCAACGCCAAAGTTACCCAGCGCGGTACCGAAAAATACCGGGGTAATTTCCCCTGCCAGGAACAGCTCTTCATCAAACTCGTTAGACGCGCCCTGCACCAGTTCCAGCTCGTCGCGCAGCTGTTGCGCCAGATCTTCACCGACGGCGGCATCCAGATCCGGGTTATTCAGCCCTTTAACGATTCGCACTTCCTGAATGGTGTGGCCCTTACCGGTCTGATACAGATAAGTTTCATCTTTATAAAGGTGATAAACGCCCTTAAACAGCTTGCCGCAGCCAATCGGCCAGGTGATCGGCGCGCAGCCGATTTTCAGCTCATTTTCCACTTCATCCAGCAGCTCCATCGGGTCGCGGATGTCACGGTCGAGTTTGTTCATAAAGGTCAGGATTGGCGTATCGCGCAGACGGGTAACTTCCATCAGCTTACGAGTCCTGTCTTCAACGCCTTTTGCGGCGTCGATCACCATCAGACAGCAGTCCACCGCCGTCAGGGTACGGTAGGTATCTTCGGAGAAGTCTTCGTGGCCCGGGGTGTCCAGCAGGTTCACCAGACAGTCGTGATACGGGAACTGCATCACCGAGGTGGTGATGGAGATACCACGCTGTTTTTCCATCTCCATCCAGTCAGATTTTGCATGTTGGCTGGAGCCACGGCCTTTTACCGTACCGGCGGTCTGAATCGCCTGTCCGAACAGCAACACTTTTTCGGTAATGGTGGTTTTACCGGCGTCCGGGTGAGAAATAATGGCAAAAGTGCGGCGTTTGGCCACCTCTTGCAAATAAGGAGACAACGTCATAGTCAAATCTTCTTGAGTAAGCGCGGCGTTTGACCACGCATGTTGAATACGAAAAATGCGGCTATTTTACCCATCAACCTGGGGGAGGCAATCAGTGTTTACACAGGAGCTGCTCCAGTTCGCTTAATGACGCCACAGTCCAGGTTGGATGAATACCCGCGGGCTGCTCGCGATGATGCGCGTTAAGCCAGCAGGTCGACAGTCCGGCGTTAATGCCGCCAAGAATATCGGACTCCGCGGTATCGCCAACCATTAATACGCGCGAGCGGTCAGGGTTCCCCGCCTGCTCCAGGGCGTAGTTAAAGATTTTCGGATCGGGCTTCGCGACGCCAACCTGCTCGGAAATCACCAGCAGATCGAAATACTCGCGCAGCCCGGTGCGCTCCAGACGAGTTTGTTGTAGCGCGGTAAAACCGTTAGTAATAATACCGATTTTAGCCTGCCCGCGAATCGCATTAAGTAGCGAAACCGCGCCCGGCAAAGGAGAGCAGATCTCCGCCATCGCACTAATAAAAGCGTCATTCAGCAGCCCCGGCGCAACGTTTAGCCGTTCAGCCCAACTTTGAAAGCGCGCGTGCTGCAATTGTAATGAGGTAATCGCGCCGTTCTGGTAATCCACCCATAGTGGCTTATTCACGGCCTGGTAATCCTGGAAATCCTCAGCGGTAAAGGTGACGCTATAGTCAAGGAACATCCGCTGTAAGCCGGTGAAAGAATCAAACGTAAACAGCGTTTCATCGGCATCAAAGAAAATCCAGTCCCACTTCATCATTACACCTTGCCTCTTTTATTACATGCTTATCGGTAACGCCATGATGATGGCGTCCTCATGCCCTTGTGCCGTGGGATAGTAATTGCGGCGAATCGTCGCCTCGTTAAACCCCAGACTTTCATACAGCGCGATGGCGGCAGCGTTAGAGGCGCGTACCTCCAGCCATAGCGTTACAACACCGCGCTTTTCCAGCTCATCAATCAGATGCTCAAGCAGCATACGCCCCAGTCCCCGACGCTGAAAATCCGGATCGACGGCGATATTGAACAGCGTCGCTTCGTCCAGCACCACCTGTGTAATGGCAAACGCGGCCATTCTGTCATCAGCGGTCAGCTTAAGGTTGAGATACCGTTCGCCCTGGTTGCCGAAAAACGTTTTTTCGCTCCACGGAAACGCATGAGCGCGTTGCTCAATCTGCCAGGCTGCGGGGAGATCGGTCGTGCTGAGGATAGAAATCGTGTTCATGTTCGCAGATTTGTTGCCATAGTGCGGCGCGTGCCGCCGGGTTTGCCCGGAGTTCATTAAACGCCGGCGTCGTGACCTGAGCGCCTTCGAGTTGGAGCGGCGCGTCAGTTCCTAACCGCCAGCTATTACAACGGCTGCCCTGCGGCAGCATGGCGACGCGCTCAGGCGTCAGCGGTAAAACCTGATCGGGACTCACGGTCAACGCGCGTAAAATATCGCGCATTAGCGGCTCGTTCAGCGCGGGTAATTCCTCTGCAACCACGATCAGACGAACGTGCGCGGGAAGGGAAATCGCAATCTCGCCCTGTAGCGCGCCAGGACGTCGCAGCGCCCACTGCGTAATACCCAGTTGCTGTAACTGCCAGTCTCGTCGGGATGTCATAGCGAAACGCTCCTGTAATCAGGGGCGCAAATATAGCAAATCTGTCGAATCTCCGCCATCAAACTACTATAATCGCCGCCAGTCTGAATTAAGGAGCATTCCATGTCTGCTTTTACCCCGGCAAGTGAAGTCTTGCTGCGCCACAGTGATGATTTCGAACAAAGCCGTATTCTTTTTGCCGGAGATTTGCAGGATGACCTGCCCGCGCGCTTTGAATGCGCCGCCAGCCGCGCGTATACGCAACAGTTTCACCACTGGCAGGCGTTAAGCCGCCAGATGGGCGATAACGTCCGTTTTAGCCTGGTCGCGCAAGCCAGCGATGTCGCTGACTGCGATACGCTGATCTACTACTGGCCGAAAAATAAACCCGAAGCGCAGTTCCAGTTGATGAATATTTTGTCGCTGATGCCGGTGGGCAGCGATGTTTTTGTTGTGGGTGAGAACCGCAGTGGCGTACGCAGCGCCGAACCGATGCTGGCGGACTATGCGCCGCTGAACAAAGTAGATAGCGCGCGACGTTGCGGCCTTTACCATGGTCGTCTGGAAAAGCAGCCGCAGTTTAGTCTTGAATCCTGGTGGGCCGAGTACAACATCGACGGGCTGACCATCAAAACGTTGCCGGGCGTATTCAGCCGCGACGGACTGGATGTTGGTAGCCAACTGCTGCTGTCTACGCTGACGCCGCACACCAAAGGTAAAGTGCTGGATGTCGGCTGCGGCGCTGGCGTGCTTTCCGCCGTGCTGGCCAGCCATTCGCCGAAAGTGCGCCTGACGCTGTGTGACGTCAGCGCTCCGGCGGTGGAAGCCAGCCGCGCCACGCTTGCCGCTAATGGTCTTGAAGGCGAGGTATTCGCCAGCAACGTCTTTTCGGAAGTCAAAGGACGTTTTGACATGATCATCTCCAACCCGCCGTTCCACGACGGAATGCAAACCAGCCTCGATGCGGCGCAAACGCTCATTCGCGGCGCAGTGCGCCATCTGAACAGCGGCGGAGAGTTACGCATCGTGGCGAACGCCTTTCTGCCCTATCCTAAGATTCTGGATGAGACTTTTGGCTTCCATGAAGTCATCGCGCAAACCGGGCGCTTTAAGGTTTATCGTACCGTGATGACCCGTCAGGCGAAGAAATAGTTGGCCTGATAAGCGCAGCGCCATCTGGTTGCATGTGCCGGATGGCGACGCCAGGCGTCTTATCCAACCTGCGTCTCGCGCCCATTTTTGCAGCAATCAATCTATCCCATGCAATTAACTATTGACGAATAGCTGAAAACCACTAGAATGCGCCTCCGTGGTAGTGATTCTTTTCAAGAATCGATGGTATGCGAAGGTGGCGGAATTGGTAGACGCGCTAGCTTCAGGTGTTAGTGTCCTTACGGACGTGGGGGTTCAAGTCCCCCCCCTCGCACCAATTATCTTATCCTTCCTTTGTCTCTTTATTTTCATCCCTGATTCCAGTTCATCATTGCCAACATCATGCCGCCAATAAGCGCCATACACGATGGCAGCAGTACAAAATGCCGTAATTGTTTGTGATACAACATCAGCGCAGACAGTAGCAATCCTGATACAATCAACAGCTTCAGCGCATAAGCTGACAGGCCGATAAACGCCAGTCCAACAATAATCACTCCAGGCAATAATACGCCCCATCCGCTGCCTAACGTTCGCTGCAACATGGTTTTACCTCTGGAATTGATAATGATAACCAATATCATATGATATATTTTCTCATTTGTCAGCCAGGGAGGAAGCTAAAGAGATGAGTTTTACTTAACGGTTGATGACACGTATTCAGTAAGGTGATAAATTGTCCGACTGTTAACGTAAAAACAACAACACCTCGCTTTAGGCGACCTTTTCTCATACGTTATTTTCATGTTGGCGCCCGATTCCGTGTATATCACCGATAAATAACGACAATTACCCATGACAACACCATCCTGGCGGTCGCTTCGTATTAAGAAGTATCAGTTTTCTTTACGTCTTTTCTTGTTTCTCAACGCCGTGTCGGCGCTATTTACTCTCGTTTTCCCCCTTTATCAGATCAATGTATTTTGCACGCCAATGATAGGGATAGTGGTCCTGAGCGTATTACTGTTGATATGGCATGGGAAATATGGACAAAAAAGAATTAATCTCCCCTTTACCTCCCTACTCTTTGGGGGAATATGGGCGGCGCATATTGCGCTAAAGTATCCGGCGTTAGGCCATTATGATTTCTCTTTTTTACTGATTTCCCTGCTTAGCGTTCTGTTTATCGGCTCGATAGCCTTTGCCGCGAATATCGTCGCGTTTACGCTCTATTCGCTACCGCCAGTCGCGGTCTGCCTGTGGCTGAACGGTAATGAACAAGGTTTGCGAATTCTCTATTTGCTGGCCCTGCCAATGGTGGGAATCGCTATTCAACATGTTATCCAGAAACGCTACGATAATTTTGCCCAACAGCTCATGTTTAAGCTGCTGGCCGAGCGGGAAACCCTCAATGGCCTGAGTATGCTTGATCCATTAACCGGCTTATATAACCGCCGTGGCCTGCAAAATCGGCTGGATACGTTACAGGCGCCGGGCAGCCATGAACACTACGTCCTGCTATTGGATATCGATCATTTCAAAGCGTACAACGATCACTACGGTCATATGATGGGCGATCAGGCGTTAATCCGCGTCTCAGCGGCAATTCGGGACGCCGTGCGATCGCGCGATGTCGTCTGCCGTTTTGGCGGGGAAGAATTTCTGGTGTTGCTGACCACCGCCGAACCACAGCAAGCCCGCGCTACCGCAGAACGTATCCGACAGGAAGTATACGATCTTAAAATCCCGCATATGTTTAACGAAAGCGTCGCCACCAATGTCACTGTCAGTATCGGCATTGCGCCCCTGACGGATCGCAATATCGGAGACGCTATCGAAAAAGCGGATAAAGCGCTCTACGAAGCCAAGCATCTTGGACGTAACCACATTCTGGTCAGCGACGACATGCGCGCCCTATGAATCCTGCTGGCGTAATCGTGCTACGCCAACAGCGTTAACCATAAACCGCTTGCCATCGTTTATCGCTATCGATAGGATTAGCAATCATTATCATTTAGATTAACATCATTAAACTGCGCTATGGCCTACCGTTCCGCACCGATTGCTGACGATATTATCTGGCGAGCTGCTCCCCAGCCGGAAGACGCCTCGCTGGCGGACGCAGTACGCGAGACGATCGCCTCTACCCGTGAGTACCTGTTGGACTTCATCCGGCTGGATGAAACGCCGCCGCCAACGGCGATGACTCTTGCCCAGTGGACGCACCCCGCGACGTTTCGTTCATTGCTGGCCGCCTATTCCGATCACATCTATCGACACACGCCAGGCCTGCCACGTGAAAATAAGCCGTTACTCTCCCTGTGGGCGCAATGGTATATCGGGCTGATGGTGCCGCCGCTGATGCTGGCATTACTGACGCAAGCGCGCGCTATCAATGTCTCGGCAGAACATATTCACGTTGAATTTCATGAAACCGGGCGCGCCGCGTGTTTCTGGCTTGATGTGCATCAGGATAACCTGGCAACGGAGCGTTCCCCGGAAGAACGAATGGAAACGCTGATAGTCTCCGCACTACAGCCGGTCATTCAGGCGCTGGAGGCGACTGGCGACATCAACGCGAAACTTATCTGGAGCAATACCGGTTATTTAATCAACTGGTATCTGACTGAGATGAAACCGCTGCTTGGCGAAGCCCTGCTGGCAACGCTACGCCAGCGCTGTTTTTTTGAAAAGCAGCTATCCGACGGTCAGGATAACCCGCTGTGGCGGACCGTCGTAATGCGCGACGGTCTTCTGGTACGCAGAACCTGCTGCCAACGTTACCGCTTACCTGACGTACAGCAGTGCGGCGACTGCACGCTAAAGTAAACCGCTTTACGTTGCCTTCAGTTATCGTCACGGCTTACTGCTGCTGGCCTGTCACATTATTATATTTACAGCGGCGCTCTCCGTATGCCAAATTACGTTTTGCCATTTTTGGGTCTACCGTGGCTATTGGTAAGGTCTCAGGAGAGAAGAATGAGTCTGCAATCTGTACGGCAATTTCTGGCCGATCATGCTCCCGATATTGAAATTATCGAATTAAATCAAAGTACAGCGACTGTCGAGCTGGCAGCCAAAGCGCACAATGTAGAGCCAGGGCAGATAGCTAAAACGCTCTCGCTTAAAGTAAAAGACACCATTATCCTGGTGGTCGCTAAAGGCGATGCCCGCCTGGATAATAAGAAGCTTAAAAGCACTTTCGGCGCAAAAGCCCGTATGTTGAGCAGCGATGAAGTGGTCAATGCAACCGGACATCCTGTCGGCGGCGTATGTCCCTTCGGGCTGGAGCACCCGCTGCCCGTTTATTGCGACATCTCTCTGAAGGGGTATAACGAAGTATTGCCTGCCGCGGGCGCCACGCACAGCGCGGTACGCATCACGCCGGAAAGAATGGCTGAACTGACATCGGCGACCTGGGTAGACGTGTGTCAATAACGTGCCTGCCCCCAGGATTCCCCGAACAAGCACGGCGCATCCGGCGCGGGCTATACCCGATGCTGGAGCGCGGTAGCATCTCCGGCGCGCAGATATAACAGAATATCCGCCGCATCGAGTAACCCGGCATCAGAACTCACGCCCAGCTTGGACATCACATTAAACTTATGCGCCCGGATAGTCTTAATGTTACGTTCTAACTGGACGGCAATTTGCGGCATTGAGTAGCCGTTCGACATAAAACGCAGAATCTCCCGCTCGGTTGGACTAAGCATACAATTCTGGTGAAGCTCCCAAAGATTGTCTGTACGCTCCGTTGTCCGCCGGGCGCTATTAAGCGATGTAAATAAGGCATCCTGTAAAACATCCAACGGCGACGCTTTGCTGATGACCCCATCCAGCGGCAGCGGGGATAGCGCGCTGATTAAGCGGGCTTCAGCATCATCATCGGCAATCACCAGACGTCGCATATGGGGATAATTTATCGCCAGTTCCGTCAGGCTGGATAATCCTGTCCGGCGTTCAGTTCTTAACGCAGAAAGAGAAAAAATAACGGCAGAAAACGGCGTCTTTAGCGCAGCCTTATAAAACGCGGATGGTTTTGAAAAAATATGAAGCGTATGTCGGCAATCCGGCATTGCATCAAATAGCCCTTTAATACCAATGGTGCTCATCACGCATTTTTCTACGAGCGCAACATTTCTCTTGCTGATTCTGTTTTCCATTCCATGGTTTCTCCATATACCGAAGGTAGGTTCAATTCTCTGGCTCCCTGAGAACTGTTTATCCATGCATACATCTCTGCATTACTGTGTATTGATAAGCGTCGCATGGCGCTATTTTTTTGGGCGCTAATTGTTTTATTACTTTTTTTAAGTAACGCCGCAATTTGGTTAATGCCCCACCCTTTTCCTAAAAGGCGTAATACTTTTCGTTCAGACAGCGTAAGGACAATCGGCCTGTCGCGGGACTCCTGAATTTCAGACGGTACCTGAGGCGATAATAACGTTTTGCTTATTCTTTCTGAGCGAGCGTTTCCCGCACGGATAACGCTAATAAGATTCTCAATTGGCTCTTCGTCTGAAAGCAAGGTGCTGACGGGGCCCATCAGGAGATCAACCGCATGTGGATAGCTGGATTTAGGAACCAGGAATACCCAATGTATGTCGCGATATTGCGAGAGTAAGCTATAAAAATATTCGCAGATAGCACGGGGAGAGGCATTGTTAACTGCTAAATCAGCAATAACTAAATTACTTCGGCGTAGTTGTAACAGCGTTAGCTCTTCTATCGTACGGCAATACGCCAGTTTATAATCGGGGAAATTACCTGTTATAGCCCCTTTAAGGCCTTCCTGTATAAGGGGGGTTTTACTGATAATAAGTCCATTTTTGCAGCATCCTGGCAGCATAATTCCTCCGCACCCACGCCGCCCCTTTTCATTGTCCCATTAATAAAAATACTATTAACAATGAGCGCAAAGAAAATATAAGCCGAGTGGATTAATTATCCTTGTTTTATTTTTAAAAATATAACATTGATTGCGCTACAATCCACATAGCACAAAAACATGAAATCACTATCGCATAGTTACTCATAAAACCAGAAGCAAGACAATTAAATTAACTAAATTTGCACATTAGTAATTCTAACGAAACTCATTATATTAATAAATTTAAAATATGAGTTCATCCTTCATTCATATTGCTGAATCCTAAATTAAAAGCCCAACAATACTGACGGCCTCCCATAAAATCCATGTAATATCTGCAAATTACACTATGTCATGCCTACTTTTACGCCTGCTGCTCACGCCATTGTTGTTAAACGATTAATGCATAAAATTGATAAAATTCACCACATCATTGATTCAAAAATAAACGGCCAGGCTGGCATAATGTCTCTATTCTGGAAACGGACATACGAGAACCGTCGCCCATAAGGATATCCTGCCTGTGACGAAGCGCACGTCTCAGGAAACTTATGCGTTGCGTCTGGCGGTTGACGTTTTTATCAACAAGAAATTGATCTTAACCAACGCCATCATGCCTGCGCTTCGTGTTAAAAAGAAAGCCTCTGTCATAGTGGCGGCGCATAGAATGTCTTTTCGGACAGGACGAGTCATGCAAGAAGAGCAATCAATTCAACGAGCAGTAACACGGTTATGTATTCAATGCGGGCTGTTTTTATTGCAGCACGGGGCGGAAAGCGCACTGGTTGATGAGCTTTCCACCCGCCTCGGTTTGGCGCTCGGTATGGATAGCGTCGAAAGCGCGATCTCCTCTAACGCCATTGTCCTGACGACCATTAAAGACGGACAATGTCTGACATCGACACGTAAAAACCAGGATCGCGGCATTAATATGCACGTCGTCACGGAGGTTCAGCATATCGTTATCCTCGCGGAACATCGTCTGCTGGATTACAAAGGCGTGGAAAAACGCTTTAGCCAGCTCCGCCCGCTGCGTTATCCGCGCTGGCTGGTGGCGTTTATGGTCGGTCTCTCCTGCTCCTGCTTTTGTAAGCTGAATAATGGCGGCTGGGATGGCGCGGTTATCACCTTTTTCGCCAGTATGATAGCCATGTATATTCGCCAGATGCTGGCGCAGCGGCATTTACATCCGCAGATCAATTTTTGCATTACCGCCTTTGTCGCTACCACGATTTCCGGACTGATGCTCACCCTTCCCGCCTTTAGCCAGACGCCCACTATCGCCATGGCGGCGAGCGTACTGCTACTGGTGCCGGGCTTTCCGCTGATTAATTCCGTCGCAGATATGTTTAAAGGACATATTAATACCGGGCTGGCGCGCTGGGCTATCGCCAGCCTGTTGACACTGGCCACCTGTGTGGGCGTAGTGATGTCAATGACAGTATGGGGGCTACGAGGATGGGTATAATCGACTTTTTACTGGCGCTAATGCAGGACATGATCTTGTCTGCGATCCCCGCCGTCGGGTTTGCGATGGTCTTTAATGTTCCCCACCGGGCACTTCCGTGGTGCGCGCTACTGGGGGCGCTGGGTCATGGCTCGCGTATGCTGATGATGAGCGCTGGCTTTAATATCGAATGGTCGACGTTTATGGCTTCGCTGCTGGTCGGCAGTATTGGTATTCAGTGGTCACGCTGGTATCTCGCTCACCCTAAAGTGTTTACCGTCGCGGCCGTGATCCCGATGTTTCCGGGGATTTCCGCCTATACCGCGATGATTTCCGCAGTAAAAATTAGCCATCTGGGCTATAGCGAACCGATGATGATTACGCTGCTAACTAATTTTCTGAAAGCCTCTTCCATTGTTGGCGCGCTCTCAATTGGCCTCTCTGTACCGGGATTATGGCTGTACCGCAAACGCCCCCGCGTGTGATCGGTGGAACGCCTCCTGCTGTTCTTACAGGTCTGTGTGGTACTATAAAAACAGTCGCCCTTCTCGGTTGTTGTTCCATATTGAGAAACATTATGTCTTCCAGAATTTTAACGTCGGACGTCATCGGTATTGACGCCCTTTTACACGATCATCATGCTGTGCTGGCGAAGTCAACGGGCGGCGCAGTGGCGGTATTCGCTAATAATGCGCCTGCCTTTTATGCCGTGACGCCTGCACGCATGGCTGAACTGCTGGCGCTTGAAGAAAAGTTATCACGTCCGGGAAGCGATGTGGCGTTAGACGCGCAATTTTACGAAGAACCCGAAGCCGCCCCCGTTGCGATTCCCTGCGGAAAATTCGCCATGTATCCCGCCTGGCAACCGGATGCGGATTTTCAGCGTCAGGCTGCCCTTTGGGGCGTGGCGCTTCGGGAGCCGGTCACCGCAGAAGAGCTGGCGGCGTTTATCGCCTACTGGCAGGCGGAAGGCAAGGTTTTTCACCATATCCAGTGGCAGCAAAAGCTGGCGCGCAGCGTGCAAATCAGCCGTTCCAGCAATGGCGGAATGCCGCAGCGCGACATCAATAGCGTCAGCGAACCTGACAATCATATTCCACCAGGTTTTAGGGGGTAACGATGAAAAATGTTGGCGACCTGATGCAGCGTCTACAAAAAATGATGCCTGCGCATATTACACCGGCGTTTAAAACGGGCGAAGAACTGCTGGCGTGGCAGAAAGAGCAAGGCGAGATCCGGGCGGCGGCGCTGGCGCGGGAAAATCGGGCGATGAAAATGCAGCGCACCTTTAACCGTTCCGGCATTCGACCGCTGCATCAAAACTGTTCGTTTGATAACTATCGGGTTGAGTGCGACGGACAAATGAACGCGTTAAGCAAAGCCCGACAGTACGTTGATGAATTTGACGGCAATATCGCCAGCTTTGTCTTTTCCGGCAAGCCGGGAACCGGTAAAAACCATCTCGCCGCGGCTATTTGTAACGAGCTGCTGCTGCGCGGAAAGTCGGTACTGATTATCACCGTAGCGGATATTATGTCAGCGATGAAAGACACGTTCAGCAATCGGGAAACCAGCGAAGAGCAGTTGCTTAACGATCTGAGTAACGTTGATCTGTTGGTGATCGACGAGATCGGCGTGCAGACCGAATCCCGCTATGAAAAAGTGATCATCAATCAAATTGTCGATCGTCGTTCCTCGTCAAAACGTCCCACCGGCATGTTGACGAACAGCAATATGGAAGAGATGACGAAAATGCTTGGCGAACGCGTCATGGACCGTATGCGTCTCGGCAACAGTTTATGGGTTAATTTTACCTGGGACAGTTACCGCAGCCGGGTGACAGGTAAAGAGTATTAAATTGCAACGTGCTCCAGGGTGATACTACGCCTGGCAGGCATAACACAGGTGATTACCATGAATACAGCGAAACATGTTCTGTGCTGCGCGGCAGTCGCCTGCGTACTGATTTCCACCAGCGGTATCGCCGCCTCCTGGCAGGATTCGCTTTCCAGCGCCGCCAGTCAGTTAAGCGCTCAGGGCGCGAACTCACAGCAGGGCGGGATGTCGCTTTCGGCGCTAACCGGTCTGCTCAGCAACGGCGCCCAGTCGCTCAGCGCCGATAATATGAATAATGCCGCCGGTATTTTGCAGTACTGCGCCAAACAGAAGCTGGCGTCCGCTACCAACGTGGAAAACGTTAAAAATCAGATTCTGAACAAGTTGGGGTTGGATACTACACAGCAGGAGCAGGACACTAACTACCTGAACGGCCTGCAAGGGTTGCTCAAGACGAAGGACGGCCAGCAGTTGAACCTCAATAATATCGGCAGTACGCCGCTGGCGGAAAAGGTGAAAACCAAAGCTTGCGATCTGGTGTTGCAGCAAGGGCTGAATTTCCTTTCCTGACTGCGTTTTTCTGACCATGCGCCACGCTGGGACGTCCTGATAAAAGCCGTGTTTTGGCCCTTTACCCGCCAGCACGGCATTAACCCGACTTTTCCTTTCGTCTTTTCCTGTTATTAACCGCTATGTCAGGAAGTGATGCCGATCAAAAAAACAACTTTCTAAACTCATTCTAAATAATAGCGCCGTGTAAAGTCATTAGAATTGCAGCAATGTGACATCGCTATTACATTGTTAGAAATTTTTTCCTGCCAGCGATAAGCCTGGTTTATTGAGGATCGTCAGTTGTCCGAGTTGCTCTCTGTCGCTCTGTTTCTCGCCTCTGTGCTGATATATGCCTGGAAGGCGGGCCGTAACACCTGGTGGTTTGCCGCCACTCTCACGGTGCTGGGACTTTTTGTCATTCTGAATATTACCCTGTATGCCAGCGACTATTTTACCGGCGACGGGATCAACGACGCAGTGCTTTATACGCTGACGAATAGTCTGACGGGAGCGGGAGTCGGCAAATATATTCTGCCGGGAATCGGCATTGCCCTGGCGTTAGTGACGGTATTCGGCGCGCTGGGATGGGTACTACGCCGCCGCCGTCACCATCCGCATCATGTCGGTTACAGCCTGCTGGCGTTACTGCTGGCGTTGGGTTCGGTCGACGCCAGTCCGGCGTTTCGCCAGATTACCGAACTGGTAAAATCACAAATGCGCGATGGCGATCCGGATTTTGCCGTTTATTATAAAGAACCAGCAAAAACCATTCCTAATCCGAAGCTCAATCTGGTCTATATCTACGGCGAGAGCCTGGAACGGACCTATTTTGATAATGACGCGTTCCCCAATCTCACACCAGAGTTGGGCGCGCTGAAAAATGAGGGGCTGGATTTCAGCCATACCATGCAACTGCCGGGAACGGATTACACCATCGCCGGGATGGTGGCTTCCCAGTGTGGTATTCCGCTGTTTGCGCCGTTTGAGGGCAATGCCTCAGCGTCGGTGTCCAGCTTCTTTCCGCAGAATATCTGCCTCGGCGATATTCTGAAAAACTCCGGCTACCAGAACTATTTCGTGCAGGGCGCTAACCTGCGTTTTGCCGGGAAAGACGTGTTCCTGAAATCACACGGATTTGATCATCTGTACGGCGCTGAAGAGCTGAAAACGGTGGTGGCAGACCCGTCTTATCGTAACGACTGGGGCTTCTACGACGATACGGTGCTTGATGAGGCATGGAAGAAATTTGAAGCGCTTTCCCGCTCAGGCCAGCGTTTTTCGCTGTTTACGCTGACCGTAGATACTCACCACCCGGACGGGTTTATCTCACGCACCTGCAACCGCAAACGCTACGATTACGACGGCAAGCCCAACCAGTCCTTTAGCGCCGTAAGTTGCAGCCAGGAAAACATCGCCGAGTTTATCAACAAAATCAAAGCGTCACCGTGGTTTAAAGATACCGTTATCGTCGTCTCTTCCGACCATCTGGCGATGAACAATACCGCCTGGAAATACCTGAATAAGCAAGATCGCAACAATCTGTTTTTCATTCTGCGCGGCGATAAACCGCAGCAGGAGACGCTGGCGGTCAAACGCAACACGATGGACAACGGCGCAACGGTGCTGGATATTCTCGGCGGCGATAATTTTATCGGTCTGGGACGTAGCAGCCTTTCCGGGCAGTCGCTGTCGGAAGTGTTCCTGAATGTAAAAGAGAAAGTGCTGGCGATGAAGCCGGATATTATTCGCCTGTGGAATTTTCCAAAAGAGATAAAAGCGTTCACTATCGATCGGGACAAAAACATGATCGCTTTTTCCGGCAGCCACTTCCGCTTACCGCTGCTGTTGCGGGTATCGGATAAGCGCGTCGAGCCGTTACCGGAAAGTGAATACTCCGCTCCGCTGCGGTTCCAGTTGGCCGACTTCGCCCCGCGCGATAATTTCGTTTGGGTCGATCGCTGCTACAAAATGGCGCAGCTATGGGCGCCGGCGCTGGCGCTCTCCACCGACTGGTGCGTCTCGCAGGGGCAGCTTGGCGGGCAGCAAACCGTACAGCATGTCGATAAAGCGCAGTGGCAGGGTAAGACTGCGTTTAAAGACACGATGATCGATATGGAGCGCTACAAAGGCAACGTCGATACCTTAAAGATTGTCGATAATGATATTCGTTATAAAGCCGATAGCTTTATCTTTAATGTCGCGGGCGCGCCGGAGGAGGTGAAGCAGTTTAGCGGCATTTCCCGGCCGGAGTCCTGGGGGCGCTGGTCAAATGCGCAGTTGGGCGATGAGGTTAAAATCGAATATAAAGCGCCGCTGCCGAAAAAGTTTGATCTGGTGATCACCGCCAAAGCCTTCGGCGACAACGCGAATCGGCCGATTCCGGTACGCGTAGGCAACGAAGAACAGACGCTGGTACTGGGTCACGATGTGTCCACTATCACGCTGCATTTCAACAACCCGACGGACGCGAATACCTTAGTCATTGCGCCGCCCGCTCCCGTCTCCACCAACGAAGGTAATATTTTGGGCCATTCGCCGCGCAAATTGGGGATTGGCATGGTGGAGATCAAAGTGGTGAATGTTGAGAGTTAAAAGAGAATGTCATATATGCCGGGTGGCGGCTGCGCCTTACCCGGCCTACACATCATCTTTATCAATAAACTGGCGCACAGGCCTGATAAGCGCTACGCCATCAGGCAAAAGTGTGAATATCTCAT
Organism: Salmonella sp. 741265055_HSA; assembly: GCF_046569525.1. Lineage (NCBI taxonomy): Bacteria > Pseudomonadati > Pseudomonadota > Gammaproteobacteria > Enterobacterales > Enterobacteriaceae > Salmonella > Salmonella sp. 741265055_HSA. The sequence continues at coordinate 110,779 of NZ_JBKFSQ010000009.1, forward strand.
CCGGCCTACGATCATCTGTAGGCCGACTGTTCACCACTACGCCCTTAAAACGTTTCCCAATTATCGCTGCCGTCGGCCACAGCGGCCTTTGGTGACGACACGGCTGCCGGGGTTTTTACCGCTGCCACTTCACGCGCACGCTGCTGTTGCTGGTGAATACGGAACACCGCGACGGCCTGGGTCAGACGGCTGGCTTGCTCTTCCAGCGCCGCAGCCGCAGCGGCGGACTCTTCCACCAGCGAGGCGTTCTGCTGCGTTACGCGATCCATCTCCGCTACCGCCAGGCCCACCTGGTCGATACCGCGGCTTTGCTCGTCAGACGCCGAGGCAATCTCGCCCATAATGTCGGTCACGCGGGTCACTGCATTGACGATCTCATCCATGGTTTCACCGGCGCTTTCGACCAACGTCGAACCTACATCAACACGACTCACGGAATCCTCAATCAGACTCTTGATCTCTCGTGCCGCCTGCGCGCTACGCTGGGCCAGATTACGGACTTCACCGGCTACCACCGCGAACCCGCGTCCCTGCTCGCCTGCGCGCGCCGCTTCTACCGCCGCATTCAGCGCCAGAATATTGGTCTGGAAAGCAATACCGTCGATTACGCTGATAATATCGGCGATTTTCTGCGAACTGGAGGCGATATCGCGCATTGTTTGTACGACGTTATCCACCACTTTGCCGCCTTTTTGCGCTGTTTCAGAGGCGCTCAATGCCAGGTGACTGGCCTGACGGGCGTTTTCGGCGTTCTGTTTCACGGTGGCGGTCAGTTGTTCCATACTGGCGGCGGTCTCTTCCAGAGACGCTGCCTGCTGCTCAGTACGGGAAGAGAGATCGTTGTTGCCCATCGCAATCTCGCTGGCACCGCTGTAAATGGCGTTAGCGCCATTGCGCACATCGCCCACGGTACGCACCAGTTCGCTCTGCATATGACGTAAGTTGTCCGCCAGTTGCCCCATTTCGTTAGAGCCTTCCACATCAATACGTTTCACCAGATCGCCGCTGGCGATATGGCGAATACTTTCAATCAGACGATTCATCGGGGCGATAAGCGACAGTTTGATGCCGAACCAGACGGCGATAATGACCACCAGAACGGCAATCAGCACACTGACCAGTACCCACATCGCCTGGTTGTAGGAACTGTTGTTATCCTCAACAGCAATATCGTACAGACGATCGTTTTGCTGCATATAGGCCATGTACTGCTTCTCAAAAGCGTCCTGATAGCTTTGAGTCGGTTGATCAAAAAACTCGTTAATCTTACCCGCGCCAAGAAGCTGAATAAGCTCCGCCAACGCGCCGTGGTAGATATCATAGGTTCGTTTGATCTCAAGGAAAGCCGCCTCGCTCTGACGTGGATCGCGCGGTAACGACTCATACTGCGCCCAGTTTTTTTCGGTGAGCTTCAGCGTATTGGCCGCCCCCTGCATCAGTTCAGCGACGGTTGCGCCACTGCCAATATTGCTCTGGTCCATCATCCAGCGGATACCCGCGCGATTCAGGGTATTACGCGTTTGCAACAGCTCCACCCAGGTTGCATTCAGGGCAGACTGCTGCTGACGAATGGTTTGCAATACGGTGAAGTTTTCTTTGTCATTCTTTAGCGAGTTGAAGAACAGCCCGCCGGATGTCAGTTGTAAAAGGCCAAATAGCGCCAATACCAGCAGTAAGCTGGTAACAATTTTAATTCGCTTTAACATGTTTTCTCTTTCCGCTAGACAGATACAGAATTTTCGGCCTGGAAAGGGAAAACTTTATGGGATTCGCGCCATTAATATCACGATTAGCTCAGTGAAGTCGTTATGACGCCTCGCGCAACAAGGATCGTCCCATTTTATATCGTGATCTCAATCACATAAAATAGCCCACGCCCTCCTCCGCGAAACCGCTTACCGGTACGTCCGACCGCTTAAACCGCCATACAACCACTCACTGATTTACCGAACTTTACGCGCGCGATGATCTGGCAAGATCCTCTCAGCATAGCAGTCAATCTACCTCCTCAAACACGAACTCAATGTCCACCCAGCTTCGGCTGATAATTAAACTTACAACCAGGTTTTACTATGGATACGAAAAAGATATTCAAGCACATACCCTGGGTGATTCTCGGAATCATCGGTGCTTTCTGCCTCTCGGTCGTTGCCCTACGTCGGGGTGAACACGTGAGCGCCCTGTGGATCGTGGTCGCTTCCGTTTCCGTCTATCTGGTGGCTTACCGCTACTACAGCCTGTACATCGCCCAGAAGGTCATGAAACTCGACCCGACGCGCGCGACGCCGGCGGTCATCAATAACGACGGCCTGAACTACGTGCCGACTAACCGCTACGTGCTGTTTGGTCACCACTTCGCCGCCATCGCCGGCGCAGGCCCGCTGGTCGGGCCGGTGTTGGCCGCGCAGATGGGCTATCTGCCGGGGACACTGTGGTTGCTGGCGGGCGTGGTGCTCGCGGGCGCAGTGCAGGACTTTATGGTGCTGTTTATCTCTTCCCGCCGTAACGGCGCCTCTCTTGGCGAGATGATCAAAGAAGAGATGGGTACCGTTCCAGGCACCATCGCGCTGTTCGGCTGCTTCTTAATTATGATCATCATCCTCGCGGTGCTGGCATTAATCGTGGTTAAAGCGCTGGCCGAAAGCCCGTGGGGCGTCTTTACCGTCTGCTCCACGGTGCCGATTGCGCTGTTTATGGGCATCTACATGCGCTTTATCCGTCCGGGACGCGTAGGCGAAGTCTCCGTTATTGGTATCGTGCTGCTGGTGGCGTCTATTTATTTCGGCGGCGTGATTGCCCACGACCCGTACTGGGGCCCGGCGCTGACCTTTAAAGACACCACCATTACCTTCGCGCTGATCGGCTACGCCTTTGTTTCCGCGCTGCTGCCGGTATGGCTGATCCTTGCCCCGCGCGACTATCTCGCTACCTTCCTGAAAATCGGCGTGATCGTCGGTCTGGCGCTGGGGATTGTGATCCTCAACCCGGAACTGAAAATGCCGGCGTTGACGCAGTATGTCGACGGTACTGGCCCGCTGTGGAAAGGCGCTCTGTTCCCGTTCCTGTTCATCACCATCGCCTGTGGCGCCGTCTCTGGCTTCCACGCGCTCATCTCTTCCGGTACCACGCCGAAACTGCTGGCCTGTGAGACCGATGCGCGTTTTATCGGCTACGGCGCGATGCTGATGGAGTCCTTTGTTGCGGTGATGGCGCTGGTGGCGGCCTCGATCATTGAACCGGGTCTCTACTTCGCGATGAACACCCCGCCGGCGGGTCTGGGCATTACCATGCCAAACCTGCACGAGATGGGCGGCGAGAACGCGCCGCTGATTATGGCGCAGTTGAAAGACGTTACCGCACATGTAGCGGCGACCGTCAGCTCCTGGGGCTTTGTGATTTCCCCGGAACAAATCCTGCAAACTGCGAAAGATATCGGTGAACCATCAGTATTGAACCGCGCAGGCGGCGCGCCAACGCTGGCAGTAGGTATCGCGCATGTGTTCCACAAAGTCCTGCCGATGGCGGATATGGGCTTCTGGTATCACTTCGGTATTCTGTTCGAAGCGCTGTTTATCCTGACCGCACTGGATGCGGGTACCCGTTCCGGCCGCTTTATGTTGCAGGATTTGCTGGGTAACTTCGTCCCGTTCCTGAAAAAAACCGATTCTCTGGTCGCGGGTATCATCGGTACCGCAGGCTGCGTCGGTTTGTGGGGCTATCTGCTGTATCAGGGCGTGGTCGACCCACTGGGCGGCGTGAAGAGCCTGTGGCCGCTGTTCGGTATCTCTAACCAGATGCTGGCCGCCGTGGCGCTGGTGTTGAGCACCGTGGTACTGATCAAAATGCAGCGCACCAAATACATCTGGGTGACGGTGATCCCGGCGGTATGGCTGCTGATCTGCACCACCTGGGCGCTGGGCCTGAAACTGTTCAGCGCCAACCCACAGATGGAAGGTTTCTTCTACATGGCAAACCTGTATAAAGAGAAGATTGCCAACGGCACCAACCTGACCGCGCAGCAGATTGCCAACATGAACCATATCGTGGTGAACAACTACACTAACGCTGGTTTGAGTATTCTGTTCCTGGTGGTGGTGTACAGTATTATCTTCTACGGTTTCACCACCTGGATGAAGGTACGCAACAGCGATAAACGTACCGATAAAGAAACCCCGTATGTGCCCGTGCCGGAAGGCGGCGTGAAGATCTCTTCACACCACTAAAACTGATGCCGGGTAGCGCGCAGCGATCCCGGCTAGTGTAGGCCGGATAAGGCGCAAGCCGCCATCCGGCTTTATTCATTAACAGGACGGCAGAATGTTTGATACTTTAGGTCAGGCAAAAAAATATCTCGGCCAGGCGGCAAAAATGTTGATTGGTATTCCGGACTACGACAACTATGTCGAGCACATGAAAACTAATCATCCCGACAAGCCGTACATGACCTATGAAGAGTTCTTCCGCGAACGTCAGCAAGCACGTTACGGCGGCGATGGCAAAGGCGGTATGCGCTGTTGTTAATGGAGAGACTATGACCCCGATTGCAGTTACCCTACTTACCGGTTTTCTTGGTGCCGGCAAAACCACCCTACTACGCCATATCCTCAACGAACAACATGGTTTTAAAATCGCCGTTATCGAAAACGAATTTGGCGAAGTCTCCGTCGACGACCAACTGATTGGCGATCGCGCCACCCAGATAAAAACCCTGACTAACGGCTGCATCTGCTGTACCCGCTCCAACGAGCTGGAAGATGCGCTATTAGACCTGCTCGACAGCCGCGACCGCGGCGATATTGCTTTCGACCGTCTGGTGATTGAATGCACCGGCATGGCTGACCCCGGCCCAATTATTCAGACCTTTTTCTCCCATGACGTATTATGCGAACGCTACCTGTTAGACGGCGTGATTGCGCTGGTCGACGCGGTACACGCCGATGAACAGATGAATCAGTTCACCATCGCCCAGTCGCAGATAGGCTACGCCGACCGTATCCTGCTGACCAAAACCGACGTGGCAGGCGACAGCGAGAAACTGCGCGAGCGGCTGGCGCGTATCAACGCCCGCGCCCCGGTTTATACCGTGGTACACGGCGATATTGACCTGAGTCAGTTGTTTAATACCAGCGGCTTTATGCTGGAAGAGAACGTGCTGGCAAGCCAACCGCGTTTCCACTTTATTGCCGATAAACAGAACGATGTGTCGTCAATTGTGGTGGAACTGGATTACCCGGTGGATATCAGCGAGGTTTCGCGGGTGATGGAAAACCTGCTGCTGGAATCAGCGGATAAACTGCTGCGTTACAAAGGGATGCTGTGGATCGACGGCGAACCCAACCGCCTGCTGTTCCAGGGCGTGCAGCGTCTCTACAGCGCCGACTGGGACAGACCGTGGGGCGACGAAACGCCGCACAGCACGCTGGTGTTTATCGGGATCCAGTTGCCGGAAGACGAGATCAGAGCGGCGTTTGCGGGGTTAAGGAAGTAACCATTAAGCGCTTATCTGGCCTGGCGGAATTTGTAGGCCGGATAAGGCGCAGCCGCCATCAGGCATCTTCTGGCTATTTCTTATTTTGCTCTCGCAGCATCGCTTCGCGCAGAATGGCATTGAGCCGCGTCTGGTAGCCTTTTCCTGGCCGTTTCAGCCACTCCATCACATCGGCGTCAATACGCACAGAGGCCTGAGTTTTTAACGGGCGAAAAAACTTACCACGCACTGCTTCAGACCACTGCCCATCCTCCGAAGCGGGAATGTCGCTGTAATCAATCTCATCATCTGATTTTTTCACCAGCGCCTTCAGTTCAGCCTCATGCTGAGCACTCAGCGCGGATGCGTTGCCGCGTTTATGTTTAACCATGCTCATAACGATTCCTCTCTTTTCTGTCTGCCTTGCGGGCGCTGATGATACGGATAACTTCAAAACCACTTTCGAACCGAACGCTATGAGCAACCAGAATGACCACAATGCCATGAACAAGGCCGAGGGTCTGCCAACGATATTCTCCATTCTCATAACGCTCCTGACGTGACAGGTGTCGGGGATCGTCAAACACCAGTACCGCATCCTCAAAGCGGACACCGTGCTTCCTCAGGTTGCTTTTAGCCTTGTTCGCATTCCATTCAAACTCCATCGGCATGTGTTTTCCCTAATTGTATACACAAAAATGTATATACAATTATCTTACGATTATATCTGGATTGTTGGAAATAGCTTCACAATTTGCGTATTCGAGATAAAAGAAAATTGACCAGAAGAGTAGGCCGCAGAAGGCGCAGCCGCTATCCGGCATGGGTTTAGGCTGATACGCAGCCATAAAAGTCATGTGATTTCTGGGCGAGAGGAAACACGGATGCCCACAACATGCTCCATCACCATTACCCGCAATCAGGTTCCAGCGTTACCACTACTCAAAGTAATCCATATCGAGCTTTGGCAACTTGAGTAAACGTGAGGATACGCCAATATCATTATCAATCATCAGGTGTACCAGCCTGTCGCCATCTACCAGCACCAGACCTTCGACTTTGTTAGCATAGTCTCTGGCATGTGCCGTAAAGCCTGAGGTGGTAATAAAGACGCCACGTTTCACTTTTTGCTCAGGCAATGCACCATAAAAGCCTCTGACTTCAGCGCTCCCAACGGTGCCTTTCCAGCGCTTGGCCTGAACGTAGACTTTTTCCAGCCCGAGCTTATCGAGAGAGATAATACCGTCAATGCCGCCATCGCCGGTTCCCCCTACGCGCTGCAAATCACCGCGATGACCGCCATATCCCAGGCGGTGCAACACATCTAACACAATCACTTCAAAACGCGCCGGCGAAACCTGAAGCAGGTTCTCCAGCAATTCTTCGGCAACAGATTCACGAATCTCATTGAGCGCTTGCTCCAGGCGATCGTCCGGGCTGCTGCGGGCAAGTTCACCTTCCTCAATCGATTCTGGCTGTGGATCTAACGCCACCGCATCCGCCGACTTACTGAGCTTTACGCCGTTGAAATCACAAGCAAAATGACTCACTTCCTGCTCGGTCATCGACTGCGGATGCGAGGCAACCCAGCTTATTCCCGCGGGTGTTAAACACCATTTCCCCCGGGATAGGCTCTGCGATAACCCGGCACGTTTAAGGCGATCGTGCGCCCAGCCGGTGCGGTTCTGGTACGTCAGTTGTCCACTGGTAATCACCTCTGCACGCTGCTGCTCATCTAACCCAAGCATTTCGGCTGCAGCTTCACGCACTTCTCTGACCAAAGCGCCCTCGGGTCGAGTGGCCAGAAAACGCAACACTGGTTCAATAAATTTGTCATATGTTGGAACAGCCATAAATCCATCCCTGCTATTGATATAGATTAGATACCCCGCCGGAGAACGATACTCTTCAGGAAAACATTAGGAAAGAAGCAGTTACTCTCTGATTGTTCGTTGATCACACACAATATGAAGTCTACCATGGGTCTGTTATTTTCCCTTTACAGCACAGGGTAATAACGTCTTCCCGCTCAGGAACCGGATAGATAAAAATGAACAAATCTAACTTCGACTTTCTCAAAGGCGTTAACGACTTCATTTATGCCATTGCCTGCGCGGCGGAAAATAACTACCCCGACGACCCCAACACCACCCTCATTAAAATGCGCATGTTTGGCGAAGCCACCGCCAAACATCTCGGCCAGTTGCTGGATATACCCGCCTGCGAAAACCAGCATGACCTGCTGCGCGAACTGGGCAAGATTGCGTTTATTGATGACAGCATCCTTTCTGTTTTCCATAAGCTGCGCCGTATCGGTAACCTGGCCGTCCACGAATTTCATAACGATCTGGACGATGCCCAGATGTGCCTGCGGCTCGGGTTCCGCCTCAGCGTCTGGTACTACCGGCTGGTGACCAAAGATTACGATTTCCCGGTACCGATGTTTGTTCTGCCAGAACATGGCGAGAATCTTTATCACCAGGAAGTGCTGACGCTGAAACAACAGCTGGAACGTCAGGCGCAGGAGAAAGTGCAAAGCCAGGCCGAGCTGGAAGCTCAGCAGCAAAGGCTGGTTGCGCTCAACGGCTACATTGCCATCCTTGAGGGCAAACAGCAGGAAACCGAAGCTCAGACCAAAGCGCGTCTGGCTGCGCTGGAGGCACAGCTTGCGGCAAAAGATGCCGAACTGGCGAAGCAAACCGAACAGGAACGTAAGGCCTATCATAAAGAGATCACCGATCAGGCGATCAAACGCACGCTGAATCTCAGCGAAGAAGAGAGCCGCTTCCTGATTGACGCCCAGCTTCGTAAAGCGGGCTGGCAGGCCGACAGTAAAACGCTGCGCTTTGCCAAAGGCGCTCGCCCGGAACCCGGCATCAACAAAGCGATTGCCGAGTGGCCGACGGGCACAGATGAAACGGGTAAAACAGGCTTTGCCGATTACGTGCTATTCGTTGGCCTCAAGCCCATCGCCGTCGTTGAAGCGAAACGCAAAAATACCGATGTATCCAGCAAGCTCAACGAATCTTACCGCTACAGCAAATACTTCGATAACGCCTTCTTGCGCGACACGCTGCTGGAGCACTACGCTCCCGACGACGTACATGAAGCCGTGCCGGAGTATGAAATCAGCTGGCAGGACACCAGCGGTCAACAGCGCTTTAAAATCCCTTTTTGCTACTCCACCAACGGGCGCGAATACCGCGCGGCGATGAAGACCAAAAGCGGTATCTGGTATCGCGACGTCCGCCACACCACCAACATGTCGAAAGCGCTGCCGGAATGGCATCGCCCGGAAGAGCTGCTGGATATGCTGGGCAGCGATCCGCAGAAACAAAACCAGTGGTTTGCTGAAAACCCCGGAATGAGCGAGCTGGGCCTGCGCTATTACCAGGAAGATGCCGTCCGCGCGGTGGAAAAGGCGATCGTTAACGGTCAGCAGCACATCCTGCTGGCAATGGCGACCGGTACCGGTAAAACCCGTACCGCCATCGCCCTGATGTTCCGCCTGATCCAGTCGCAGCGTTTCAAGCGCGTGCTGTTCCTGGTCGACCGTCGCTCGCTCGGCGAGCAGGCGCTGGGGTCGTTCGAAGATACGCGCATTAACGGCGACACCTTTAACAGCATTTTTGATATCAAAGGGTTGACCGACAAATTCCCGGAAGATAGCACTAAAATCCACGTCGCCACGGTGCAGTCGCTGGTCAAGCGCACGCTGCAATCCGATGAACCGATGCCGGTTGGCCGCTACGACTGTATCGTCGTTGATGAAGCACATCGCGGCTACATTCTCGATAAAGAGCAGACCGAAGGCGAGCTGCAGTTCCGCAGCCAACTGGATTACGTTTCCGCCTACCGTCGCATTCTCGACCATTTCGACGCGGTAAAAATCGCCCTGACCGCCACGCCAGCGTTGCACACGGTCGATATTTTCGGCGAGCCGGTTTACCGCTACACCTACCGTACGGCGGTGATCGACGGCTACCTGATCGACCAGGATCCGCCGATTCAGATCGTCACCCGCAACGCGCAAGATGGGGTTTACCTTTCCGAAGGCGAACAGGTGGAACGCCTGAACCCGCAGGGCGTGCTGATCAACGACACGCTGGCCGACGATCAGGATTTTGAGGTCGCCGATTTTAACCGTGGCCTGGTGATCCCAGCGTTTAACCGCGCGGTATGCGGCGAGCTCACCAACTACCTGGATCCCACCGGGCAGCAAAAAACGCTGGTGTTCTGCGTCACCAACGCCCATGCCGACATGGTGGTTGAAGAGCTGCGCACCGCGTTTAAGAAAAAGTACCCGCAGTTGGAACACGACGCGATCATCAAGATCACCGGTGATGCCGATAAAGACGCGAAGAAAGTGCAAAGCATGATCGTCCGCTTCAACAAAGAGCGGCTGCCTAATATCGTGGTCACCGTCGATCTGTTGACCACCGGCGTGGATATCCCGTCTATCTGTAATATTGTGTTCCTGCGCAAAGTCAAAAGCCGCATTCTCTACGAGCAGATGAAGGGGCGTGCCACGCGTCTGTGTCCGTCAGTAGGGAAAACCAGCTTTAAGATTTTCGACTGCGTGGATATCTACAGCTCGCTGGAAAGCGTCGACACCATGCGCCCGGTGGTTGTGCGTCCGCAGGTTGAGTTGCAAACGCTGGTCAATGAAATTACCGACTCAGAAACCTACAAAACCATCGAAGCGGATGGCCGCAGCTTCGCCGAACACAGTCATGAGCAGTTAGTCGCCAAGCTGCAGCGGATTATCGGCCTCGCTACCTATAATCGTGACCGCAGCGAAGCGGTGGATAAGCAGGTCCGCCGTCTGGACGAACTGTGTCTGGATGCGGCAGGCGTCAACTTTGGCGGTCTGGCCTCGCGCCTGCGGGAAAAAGGGCCGCACTGGAGCGCCGAGATTTTCAATAAGCTTCCCGGCTTTATCGCCCGCCTCGAAAAGCTGAAAACCGATATCAACGCCCTGCGCGATGCCCCCATTTTCCTTGATATTGACGATGAGGTGGTGAGCGTCAAATCGCTATACGGCGATTACGACACGCCGCAGGATTTCCTCGAAGCGTTTGATGCGCTGGTGCAGCACGCTCCGAACGCCCAGCCCGCGCTGCAGGCGGTGATCAATCGCCCGCGCGACCTCACCCGTAAAGGGCTGGTGGAATTGCAGGAGTGGTTTGACCGCCAGCATTTTGAAGAGTCCTCCCTGCGCAGCGCGTGGAAGGCGACGCGCAATCAGGATATCGCCGCCCGCCTGATCGGCCATATCCGCCGCGCGGCGGTGGGCGATGCGCTCAAACCGTTTGACGAGCGTGTCGATCACGCGCTGGCGCGTATCAAGGCCGAGAACGACTGGAGCGACGAGCAGATAAACTGGCTCGACCGTTTAGCGCAGGCGCTGAAAGAGAAAGTGGTGCTCGACGACGACGTCTTCAAAACCGGCAATTTCCACCGTCGAGGCGGTAAGCCAATGTTACAGCGCACCTTTGATGACAACCTCGACAGCGTGCTGGATAAGTTCAGCGATTACATCTGGGACGAACTGGCTTAAGAGGGTATCATCCCCGTTTTCGCCGGATGGCGGCGATGCCTTATCCGGCCTACACCTAACCCTGTAGGCCTGATAAGCGAAGCGCCATCAGGCATCTGAAACGCTCAATCACTTTTGCGACCCACAATGGTGGTCGCCATGTCAAATAGGATCTTCAATGAACAATAACGATCTGGTCGCCAAGCTGTGGAAACTGTGCGACAACCTGCGTGACGGCGGCGTCTCCTATCAAAACTACGTCAATGAACTCGCCTCGCTGCTGTTTTTGAAAATGTGCAAAGAGACCGGCCAGGAAGCGGACTACCTGCCGGAAGGCTACCGCTGGGATGACCTGAAATCGCGCATTGGCCAGGATCAGATGCAGTTCTACCGCAACCTGCTGGTTCAGTTAGGCTCTGATGAGAAAAAGCTGGTGCAGGCGGTCTTCCATAATGTCAGCACCACCATTGAGCAACCCAAACAGCTGACTGAGCTGGTCAGCTATATGGATGCGCTGGACTGGTACAATGGCAACCACGGGAAGTCCCGCGACGACTTCGGCGATATGTACGAAGGGCTGCTGCAAAAGAACGCCAACGAAACCAAATCCGGCGCGGGTCAGTATTTCACCCCGCGTCCGCTGATCAAAACCATTATCCATCTGCTGAAGCCGCAGCCGCGTGAAGTGGTGCAAGACCCAGCTGCAGGTACGGCGGGCTTTTTGATTGAAGCCGACCGTTACGTGAAATCACAGACTAACGATCTGGATGACCTTGATGGTGACACCCAGGATTTCCAGATCCACCGCGCGTTTATCGGCCTCGAACTGGTGCCCGGCACCCGTCGTCTGGCGCTGATGAACTGTCTGCTGCACGATATTGAAGGCAACCTCGACCACGGTGGCGCCATCCGTCTGGGCAACACGCTGGGCAGCGACGGCGAGAATTTACCGCAGGCCGATATCGTCGCCACCAACCCGCCGTTTGGCAGCGCCGCGGGCACCAACATTACCCGCACCTTCGTGCACCCGACCAGCAACAAACAGCTGTGCTTTATGCAGCATATTATTGAAACTCTGCGCCCCGGCGGTCGTGCGGCGGTGGTGGTGCCGGATAACGTCCTGTTTGAAGGCGGCAAGGGTACCGATATTCGTCGCGACCTGATGGACAAATGCCATCTGCACACCATCCTGCGTCTGCCAACCGGCATCTTTTACGCTCAGGGCGTCAAAACCAACGTGCTGTTCTTTACCAAAGGCACGGTCGCCAATCCGCACCAGGATAAAAACTGCACCGA
>NZ_JBKFSQ010000010.1:0-115861 GCF_046569525.1 Salmonella sp. 741265055_HSA
GCACAATCCGGGCTGAGTTCCCTCAAAGTGATCTACTATTTGGCGCAGCTATTTAGATTAGGGGTTAGTGATATTTCATCAATAGATATGATTCCCTCAATCAATTTTCCTGAAATCATGTTTATTAAAATGGAGGTTAATGATCTTATGGTCAGTTGTTACGCCAGACAGCGTTAGATTATTTAGCGTTGGCGCACCTCTGCGCCAAATAATCTCCAACTATTTACAGCCGTAATGCAAGGTTCTGTACAGCGTTACGTTAAAAATATGGTTGACGATAGTTTAAATTACTCTTGTGTTTATAGGCAAATGTCAATTTTGGGGTGTTAAAAATGTGACAGGCCACGCATTATCGTGATATAAAAAGTAAGCTGAGTACAGTAAAAATCCCACTGTTCATTCTATTTATCGGAGCGATACGTAGTATCCGTAAAATCGATTTCACATCACTCCATTATTTAAAATACTATTTGATGGCAGCTGAGAACATATTAAAAAAAATCATGCTCCAGCGAGTTATTAATGTTGAAAATGACCAAGAATATTTTCTTTCGCGTAATGGGAATTATCATTACTGTAGTTTATTTGAATTATTTTTGAATTGACAGGAGTGTTTGTTAAGTATTGAGAAATATTATAATCACTCAAAATTACTGTACTCATAATAATCTCCATACCTAGGGATGGATAAAAATAACTCTTACAAAGAGTAAGGTGTTAATATCTTACCACGAGGCATCATATGAATAATGATATTGTTAAGTTTATAGATTCAAGAAAATTCAGTAGATTTGATACGAACCTGGTTATTTTGGGCGTGTTTCTAATAACTTTTACTGGATATGCTGCACCTGCATATGGTTCAATAATTCCTATGCTTTTTAAAGAATGGGCTGATTTAAACTGGGATCAACTTGGATATGTAGGCAGCTTGTCAGAATTTGGTTCGTTGTTTGGTGCTCTAGTTTGTAGTGTCATTTCAAGAAGGTTTGGCATTAAACGTGTATTGATTACAACAGTTATGATTTTCTGTATCGGCACATTTAGTCAGGCTTTTGCTCCAACGATAAATATATTTGCCATATTAAGATTTATTGCAGGATTTGGATTCGGAGGTGTGATCCCATTAGTACTTTCTCTGTTATCTGAATATTCACCAAAAACAAGTAAAAGCAAATCAGTTGCTACAGCACTATGTGGCAATCAATTTGGTGCGATTATTGCTTCTTTTGTTGCTATATATGTTACAACTCAATTTGGGCAGTGGAGACCAGTATTTTGGTTAGGGTTTATACCCGTTTTATTATTGCCATATATAATAAAAACCATGCCTGAAAGTGCTCTTTTTATGTTAAAAAATAAAGATGTAGAAGGCTTAAAGAGAGTGTTGTCTAGAATAGACGCAAACTACGCTTCCAGCATAAATATTGAAGAATCTGTTAATGACTTTACTGTGAAGAAAGAATCAAATAAAGTCTACTACAAAGATCTATTTAGTAAAAAATATGCACTTGTTTCAATATTAGCATGTGTTATTGCTATCATGGGGTTGCTGTTTATTAATGGTGTAATTGTATGGCTGCCAGGTGTAATGACAAATGCAGGGTATGCTATTGGTTCTAGCATCGCCTTTACCATATTTTTATGTACAGGAACAGTTGTTGGCGCTATTTTTTGGGGCTCCGTAGCAGATAAAAAGGGATTTATTGTTTTAATGCCGAGTATTTATTTTATTGGCTCTGGTTGTCTGATACTGATGGGTGTTAAATCTACCATTGTAGTACTGTATATATTGATTACTCTTGTCGGTTTTTTCTTGTTTGCTGCTCATTCACTCGTTAATGCATTTATTGCTCAACATTATCCCCATGATTTAAGAACGGTTGCAATCGGTCTGCCAAATTCACTAGGACGAATTGGTGGTTTACTTGGCCCAGCTTTAGGCGGACTCTTAATGGCAAATCAATTTTCCGTAATGGGATGGTTCATGGTTTTTGCCGGTACTGGCTTGATTGCAGCAGTTTCGTTTGTGTTAATTAATCTACAAACTCGTAAATTAATGAACCAACTAACTGACTACGCATGAAAAAATAAAAAGGGGGTGGATATCGCTCCCTTTTTACTACATCTGTTTTTCACATTGGTTCTCATTCGAGCTAACCGCATATGATTCTGGGAAGTTCAATTTCTCCATCGTTGCGTAGCGGTTAGTTGGGGAAGGGGGAATACGTCCCCCTTACTCAATAGCCTATTTGCTTCTTAATTTGTAGTCGTACAGGGCATAAATTAATTCATCCCCCTTCTTCTGCACGTCACGTTGTGAAAGATGATATCAAGAGATATCCGTGATGTTTTTGTAATTCAATAACAATGCGATTTCAGTGATAGTATTACTTGTGCGAGTTTGTGTTATTGATTTTACCCTCAATCCAGGCATCAACCTTTCTTTCAATAAAAGATACGGCACGTTGCCCGTTTTTATAGGGCGAGGGAATTCTCCTTGCGCAATCAGATGGTAAATCCAGGCACGGCAGAATCCTGTTCGACGTTCAACTTCAGCAAAGCGGATAAATTTGTCTGACATAAAAGAGGCCTCCATTACAGTTACTCATTGATGTTGAATGATGGCGGTATAGTAAGAAACGGGAAAATCATTATCCTCAGATGAAAAAAACGGGCGGTAAGTACATGGAACGTGCAAGAAGGGAAAGAATATGAAAAAGGTAAATCAGTCTTGTACAGCGAAAAAGGTACATTGCTCCCAGATAATCATGGAGCAGGGTACGTGAAGATATGGAACGATGACACAGATGACACACTTTTTTGGTGCTGGTCCAGATCATGTCTGAACGGCGAAACTGCCTTCTGGTGATTTTAAAAAGTTAAGCCGAGAAAAACACCGAAAAATCGCGGAATTTAGATGTAAAAAAAGCCGTTTACACGAGCTTCTTTATGCAGGAAAAAACCAATTTTACGTTGTAAGCGATTGATTTTGTATCAAATATGGCGGTGAGGGGGGCTCGCTTTGCTCGCCCCTTCGGGGCAGCCCGTTCGCTGTGCGCCCGGTCTGTCCAACTGGCTGCGCCGCTACTCAGCCCATCCCTGGGCCTCGCCCCTTCGGGGCCAGAGCAAGCTCTGTTCAAAAACGCTCCCGGCGTTTTTGTGTCGAACCCCGGTCGGTGGTTCTCATCCCCCCTTAGTTTGGGGGATACATATAAGCAAAAAGCCCGTACTTCTGTACAGGCTCTCAACTTGAATATGGCGGTGAGGGGGGGATTCGAACCCCCGATACGTTGCCGTATACACACTTTCCAGGCGTGCTCCTTCAGCCACTCGGACACCTCACCAAATTGTCGCTCCAGCATTACTGGAACGGGCGCTAATGTAGGGAAATATCCTTTCTACGTCAATCAACTTTTTTAAAAAAAAGCGCGTTTATACAAACTTCCACCAATCTGTGGCTTTAATAAGCGAAAACTGCTTTTTTTGCCCGCGTCAGGAAATTTGCTATGCTGCACATCCCGTTGAAAACGCTGATAACAGGCGCAATCACATTCCGCACAATACTGCTCAGGAGATAACATGGAGATAATTTTTTATCACCCGACATTTAACGCCGCCTGGTGGGTAAATGCGCTGGAGAAGGCCCTCCCACATGCGCGCGTTCGTGAATGGAAGGTCGGTGATAACAACCCCGTAGACTATGCGCTTGTATGGCAGCCCCCGGTTGAAATGCTGGCCGGAAGACGCTTAAAAGCCGTCTTTGCGCTGGGCGCGGGGGTGGATGCAATTCTGAGTAAATTAAATGCGCATCCGGAAATGCTGGACGCCTCCATTCCTCTATTCCGTCTGGAAGATACCGGAATGGGCCTGCAAATGCAGGAATATGCCGTCAGCCAGGTATTACACTGGTTCCGTCGTTTCGATGATTATCAGGCGCTGAAAAATCAGGCGCTATGGAAGCCGTTGCCGGAATATACCCGCGAAGAATTTAGCGTCGGTATCATGGGCGCAGGGGTACTGGGCGCAAAAGTGGCAGAAAGTCTACAGGCGTGGGGGTTCCCGTTACGTTGCTGGAGTCGTAGCCGCAAATCCTGGCCTGGCGTGGAAAGTTATGTGGGGCGTGAAGAGCTGCGCGCTTTCCTGAACCAGACGCGGGTGCTGATTAATCTGCTGCCGAATACGGCCCAAACGGTAGGAATTATTAATAGCGAATTGTTGGATCAATTGCCGGATGGCGCTTACGTGCTGAATCTCGCGCGCGGCGTTCATGTTCAGGAGGCGGATCTGCTGGCTGCGCTTGATAGCGGTAAGCTAAAAGGCGCGATGTTGGATGTCTTTAGCCAGGAACCGTTACCGCAGGAAAACCCATTATGGCACCATCCGCGAGTCGCCATGACGCCGCACATTGCGGCAGTAACCCGTCCGGCGGAAGCCATCGATTATATTAGCCGCACCATTACCCAGCTGGAGAAGGGAGAGCCGGTGACGGGGCAGGTGGATCGGGCGAGAGGATATTGACATCAACCCGGCGTGGGCCGGGTTTCGCTAAAAAACGCTGGCGATACCTGCTATCCTTGTCGGAAATGACTACAGGAGAGAGCAATGTATCCCGTTGACCTGCATATGCATACCGTCGCCAGCACTCATGCCTACAGTACTCTGAGCGATTATATCGCGGAAGCCAAACGCAAAGGCATTAAACTTTTTGCGATTACCGATCATGGTCCGGACATGGAAGATGCGCCGCACCACTGGCATTTTATTAACATGCGCATCTGGCCGCGTCTGGTTGACGGCGTGGGGATACTGCGTGGCATTGAGGCGAATATCAAGAACATTAACGGTGAAATTGATTGCTCCGGAAAGATGTTCGACTCGCTGGATCTGATTATCGCAGGCTTTCATGAGCCCGTTTTTGCGCCGCATGATAAAGAAACCAATACCCAGGCGATGATCGCGACCATCGCCAGCGGCAAGGTGCATATAATTAGTCACCCCGGAAATCCAAAGTATCCAGTGGAGGTTAAAGCCATCGCGCAGGCGGCGGCGAAACACCATGTAGCGCTGGAAATCAACAACTCTTCTTTTTTGCATTCGCGTAAAGGAAGTGAAGATAATTGCCGTGCGGTCGCTGCCGCCGTACGTGATGCAGGAGGCTGGGTAGCGTTAGGATCTGATTCCCATACGGCCTTTACGCTTGGCGATTTCACCGAATGCCGGAAAATTCTGGATGCGGTGAATTTCCCGGAAGATCGAATCCTGAACGTCTCGCCGCAGCGCTTACTGGCCTTTCTCGAATCACGCGGTATGGCGCCTGTACCGGAATTTGCCGAACTTTAATCGTTATTTACGGGAAGATATCAATGAATGAGTTTTCAATCCTGTGCCGAGTGCTGGGATCGTTGTATTACCGCCAACCGCAAGATCCTTTACTGGTTCCGCTGTTTACGTTAATCCGTGAAGGTAAACTGGCGGCAAACTGGCCGCTGGAGCAGGATGACATGCTGGCGCGTTTACAGAAAAGCTGCGATATCACGCAGATTTCCACTGATTATAATGCGTTATTTGTTGGGGAAGAGTGCGCGGTAGCACCATACCGCAGTGCGTGGGTCGAAGGCGCGGAAGAGTCTGAGGTGCGCGCTTTTTTAACGTCGCGAGGGATGCCGCTGGCCGATACGCCTGCCGATCACATTGGCACTTTATTGCTCGCGGCCTCCTGGCTGGAAGATCAGTCTACCGAAGATGAAAGTGAAGCGCTGGAAACCTTATTTGCCGATTATCTGCTTCCCTGGTGCAATACCTTCCTCGGTAAAGTTGAAGCCCATGCTGTTACGCCATTCTGGCGCACTCTGGCACCGCTAACGCGTGATGCGATAGGAGCCATGTGGGATGAACTTCAGGAAGAAGATGAAGAATAATGTGATGTAAATCACCCTTAACTGCAACGGGTTTTACATCATTGCATAAAATGTGTGCGTGATCTCATTAATGTGCCGCTTTTCTGTTATGATGCGCGCCATGAACATACTTCTTTCTATTGCTATCACGACGGGCATCCTTTCTGGAATATGGGGATGGGTGGCCGTCTCCCTGGGGTTACTAAGCTGGGCCGGTTTTTTAGGCTGTACGGCTTATTTCGCCTGTCCGCAGGGCGGCTTTAAGGGATTGTTGATTTCCGCCTGTACGCTGTTAAGCGGTATGGTGTGGGCGCTGGTCATTATTCACGGTAGCGCGTTGGCGCCGCATCTGGAAATTGTCAGTTACGTGTTGACGGGGATCGTGGCATTCCTGATGTGTATCCAGGCAAAGCAGCTATTGCTTTCTTTTGTCCCGGGAACATTTATCGGCGCCTGTGCGACATTTGCAGGGCAGGGTGACTGGCGGTTGGTATTACCGTCGCTGGCGCTGGGGCTAATCTTTGGCTATGCCATGAAAAATAGTGGGCTATGGCTGGCATCACGCCGCGAGCAACATTCAGCGAATACGGCGGTCACAAAATAAAAAAGCGTGGGGTTCTTCCCCACGCTTTGTCGTATTCATCAGAATTCTGGCGGTACTGACAGCTCACGGTATTTCACCAGAATATCATTTTGCCTGTCCGCTTTATTCTGCAAATCCCACAGTCCACGATCGATACCATCATTAATGAGGAAGATAACACCGGTTTCAATGGCTGACATCAGACACAGCATCACCGGTTCGTTCGAGGTATAGCCGATTTCGCCTTCCAGTAAGCGCTGGTAATCAATAAAACGGAACACGCCTGCCTGTACTTCATAGGAAAGGATCGTTTTACTGGTGTTCACCGAAGAAAGGATCTCGCCCGTACTGACGTTAACCACGCGCAGGTTGACAGCAATCTGATCCAGCTGATACTGCGTATCGGCGCCAATACCGAAATATCTTGCGCCGACCCCGCCGGATTTGACGTTACTTTCATAACCAATAATAGAACCTTCCACCATAATATTTGCCGCCGTCAGCGACTGAAGCGGGATACGGTTATTCATCGCCACGGTGCCGTTTTCCTGGGCTGCGCGAATAATTTTCCGTTCATTCAAAAGATTCTGTAAGCCTTGTCGTTCCAGTGGGATAAACCAGCGCGAATCTTTCAGCGCGGTGACCAACATAGCGGTGGCGCTCTGTGGCACAGCCGTGGAAAAGTTACTTGCCGGGTAAGGTTTAAATTGGCCCGTTTCATCCTGAATGTTATATACCGAAACAAAGATCTTACCGGTGGGAGCAGGTAAGTGCGTCAAATCTTTGTAACTTTGTGCGCGGGGCATTAATGTCGGTTTCGCAGCTTGTTTCGGCGGGGCAGTTAAGCATCCGCTCAACAATAAAACGGCAACCAAAATAAGTAAGCGCGGCATGATTTATATCCTTTAGTGACTGTAGCTTAAAAATCGGTTGACTGAGTTTGTAAACCTGACACTTCGATGGTCGAGGTTCTTCCCGTTTTTCTGTCCGTGACGTTGAGCTGGAGCTGTCCGTCGCGATTAGCGATATCGATAATAAAATCGTTGGTCACCATACGTCCTGGTTTCCCGGTATTAATATTGGTCAACAAGCCGCCCAGAATTTGCGATTGAATAGCCTGCGTAAAGTTATCCAACGCTGAGGGGGTTTCGATACCAAAATCGTTATCATAAGCGGGGTCTTTATATGAATTTTGCGCCTGGGCGCTATTCAATAAAAAGGAACCGTTATTGGGGTTTCCACCAAAGTTAGGATTACGGAACTGGAACGTCATATTTCCAGCCCAGGTTAATGGCGAAAAAAGCATGAGCAGCACTACTGCATGTTTAACACGCATGACAGCCTCCGGATAAAAATCATGTTTTAGAATTCATCACGCGCTAAATCACTCGTACTTAATAGCGTTTGATCTATTTGTCGGCGATTTAATGCTTCCTCTGTTTGCGCTAATGCGAAGACGACGGTTTTCTCGAAGTCTCTTTTCATTGGAAATAAAAAGGTCTGGAAAATAACGTCCTGATTTACCGTTATGGTGATCCAGCTTCCCCAACGCGCACTGGGTCTTTCATTAATGGTCAGATTGCCGGTGTATTCGCTTTCCCATTTGTCGCTGAATGCACGATAGAATTCATGTCCTATCGAAGAGACGGTATGGTCGGTTAACAATCCGGGAACCTCGACTTCAACTTCATTGGCATGCAGGTTTCCGGTAGCGAACAGTAACTCTGCTGCTACAATCCAGGTCAGATAGCGTTTCATGGCCTTACCGCCTGAGATTATCGTTTGCCCATGAAACTGCCTGGGTGCGATTTTTGACAGCTATCTTTTTGAAAAGATTATAAAGATGTGTCTTAACCGTATTCTCGCTGATAAATAGCGACCTGGCGATTTCATTATTAGAGGCACCAATACGTAACTTATTGAGGATCTCTTTTTCGCGATGAGTGAGTAATGCGGACTCGGTGCTGTTGTAGCGGTAATTTCCTGAGTGTGTAATCAGGTAACTGGCTAATTTTTGTGAAAAATAGCATTCGCCCCGCAGAATACCCTGTAATCCGCTGACCACGTGTTCCTGGTCTTCAGTGGCGTAAAACACGCCGTTAATATGAGGCCAGTTTTCAATTTCACGGTAGGGATAATCGTCAGGGGTATTTAACAATAATGTTTTTATATTATTGTTTTTGCGGCTTAAATTATCCTGCCAATAGTGGATAAGCTTCTTATCCGCTTCCATCATATCCATTAAAACAATGCAACCGGCTGAGATATCTTCCAGAGAACGTTGAATATTATGTAGTTTTCCGGTTATGGCCAGCGATTGCTTTAAATGTTGCAATAATGCCGTAGCTTGCAGAGATGGCTTTGTGATCAACAATAGTGTGTGACCATGACTACTATGGACTTCATTAAACATGATGAAACTCCACTTTTTTTAATCGCACATCTGACAGCTGCCCCCATAAAATAAAGGCACCAGAAGTACTGACAGATGTTGCACTGCTGTGGGGTGAAATAGCCCATTATCCAGAAAGAGAAAAATATTTAAGAAAATACTTTTAACTGTTTTCAATCTAGCCATTACAAATCTTAAAGCAAGTGTTAAACTTGTAACAAGATGTAAAAATATATATTAAAATGTTGTTTTTGGGTTTTTTTGAAGTTTAGATTTGATAGTAAAGTTGTACATTTCGCTGTTATTGCATAGATTTAAAAAATCATACAAATTATAACAATTCATTGATTTTTAATTATTTTAATTATTATATGTCATGTTTTGATTTTATTTTTTCTTAAAATTCGAGACGCGGCATTAACCTGGACAGCACAAAGACAAAAAAAACGAAGTGTGTCACGTCTTGTGCGTATTGCCCCCCCATGGGAAGCATAAGAACATCCCGATGGCGGCATAACACACACCAACCCTTCATTTTTTGGGTTCGCGATATACTATCTTCTGTGGCCAAAAATCAATTATACCCAAAATAATTCGAGTTGCTTAAAGGCGGCAAGGGAGTGAGTCCCCAGGAGCATAGATAACTATGTGACTGGGGTGAACGAGCGTAGCCAACACATAAGCAACTTGAAGTATGAAGGGTATATAAAAAATCACATGGCTATCGTTTTATTAGCACTTTGGTATGAGTTTAAATAACAAAATACCACGCGTGGGTGAGTTATTAAAAATGTTTCCACGGACATACTCTTCATCGTAACGACGCGTTAACAAAAAACGCATGTCGCTAACAAAGTAATAGATGATTTTCGCTATGTACGACCAGGTCCAGGGTGACAGCATGAAAAACAAATTGTTATTTATGATGTTGACAATACTGGGTGCGCCTGGGATTGCAACCGCGACAAATTATGATCTGGCTCGTTCAGAGTATAATTTTGCGGTAAATGAATTAAGCAAGTCTTCATTTAATCAGGCGGCCATTATTGGTCAAGTCGGCACGGATAATAGTGCCAGAGTACGCCAGGAAGGATCAAAACTATTGTCCGTTATTTCACAAGAAGGAGGAAATAATCGGGCGAAAGTCGACCAGGCAGGGAATTATAACTTTGCGTATATTGAACAAACGGGCAATGCCAACGATGCCAGTATATCGCAAAGCGCTTACGGTAATAGTGCGGCCATTATCCAGAAAGGTTCTGGAAATAAGGCCAATATTACCCAGTACGGTACGCAGAAAACAGCAGTTGTAGTGCAGAAACAGTCGCATATGGCTATTCGCGTCACCCAACGCTAATACCGTTACGACTTTTAAATCAATCCGATGGGGGTTTTACCATGAAACTTTTAAAAGTGGCAGCATTCGCAGCAATCGTAGTTTCTGGCAGTGCTCTGGCTGGCGTCGTTCCACAATGGGGCGGCGGCGGTAATCATAACGGCGGTGGCAATAGTTCCGGCCCGGATTCCACGTTGAGCATTTATCAGTACGGTTCCGCTAACGCTGCGCTTGCTTTGCAAAGCGATGCCCGTAAATCTGAAACGACCATTACCCAGAGCGGTTATGGTAACGGCGCCGATGTAGGCCAGGGTGCGGATAACAGTACTATTGAACTGACTCAGAATGGTTTCAGAAATAATGCCACCATCGACCAGTGGAACGCTAAAAACTCCGATATTACTGTCGGTCAATACGGCGGTAATAACGCCGCGCTGGTTAATCAGACCGCATCTGATTCCAGCGTAATGGTGCGTCAGGTTGGTTTTGGCAACAACGCCACGGCTAACCAGTATTAATTTAGCGTTTGCGCTAATAAAAAACAGGGCGTAAGCCCTGTTTTTTTTCGGGAGGAAATTATGCATACTTTATTGCTCCTTGCCGCACTTTCAAATCAGATTACGTTTACCACGACTCAGCAAGGCGATATTTACACGGTGATCCCTCAGGTCACATTAAACGAACCCTGCGTCTGTCAGGTGCAAATTCTCTCTGTGCGTGACGGTGTCGGGGGACAAAGCCATACACAGCAAAAACAAACGCTATCTTTACCTGCTAATCAACCGATTGAGTTGTCTCGTCTTAGTGTAAATATATCTTCAGAGGACTCGGTTAAAATTATTGTTACTGTTTCGGACGGACAATCACTGCATTTATCACAACAATGGCCGCCTTCTGCACAGTAGTTTTTGATGGTGGCGGAAATGGATTGGCTGACCTGGGTATAAAGAGGCGATAAAAGCGTCTCATCGTCTCGGCATGTCGCTAAAAGGTAACGCCGAACCCTCGAGGATGACTAATCATTGAGGAGTTAACATGTCCGTAATCAAGAAAAATATCCCTGCCATAGGCCTGTGTATCTGCGCTTTTTTTATCCATTCTGCGGTAGGGCAACAAACGGTACAGGGCGGCGTTATCCATTTTCGCGGCGCGATTGTTGAGCCACTGTGCGATATTTCTACTCACGCCGAAAATATTGATTTAACCTGCCTACGCGAAGGTAAAAAGCAAATGCACCGGATAGACCTTCGGCAGGCATCTGGATTACCGCAGGATATTCAGTCCATTGCGACGGTACGGCTGCATTATCTCGATGCGCAAAAAAGCCTGGCGGTGATGAATATTGAGTACCGTTAACGGCGGTGTCATAGATATAAAAAGAGCGACTCTGTTGAAAGCCCTGCTGTACACTTTGCAGATAAGGTGAGACAAAGGGGGGGTTATGACATCACGTCTTCAGGTCATACAGGGTGATATCACTCAACTTAGCGTCGATGCGATAGTGAATGCCGCTAACGCATCATTAATGGGCGGCGGCGGCGTAGACGGCGCGATTCATCGCGCGGCGGGGCCGGCATTGCTGGACGCCTGTAAACTCATCCGCCAGCAACAGGGTGAATGTCAGACGGGACATGCGGTTATCACGCCTGCTGGCAAGCTTTCGGCAAAGGCGGTTATTCACACAGTGGGGCCCGTCTGGCGAGGCGGCGAACACCAGGAAGCTGAGCTACTCGAAGAGGCATACCGGAATTGTTTGCTGCTTGCCGAGGCGAATCACTTTCGTTCCATCGCTTTTCCGGCAATCAGTACCGGCGTTTATGGTTATCCACGCGCCCAGGCTGCTGAAGTCGCCGTCAGGACGGTTTCAGATTTTATTACCCGTTACGCTCTGCCTGAACAGGTATACTTTGTCTGTTATGATGAAGAAACTGCCCGGCTTTACGCAAGATTACTTACTCAGCAAGGCGACGACCCTGCCTGATAAAACACGCCTTGAGCGTGCCGTTGAACCGCTATGCGCGCGCCATCCCGGAGAGTGCGGCATTCTGGCGCTGGATAACAGTCTGGACGCTTTTGCCGCCCGCTACCGCCTGGCCGAAATGGCGGCGCGGACGCTGGATGTGCAGTATTATATTTGGGAAGACGATATGTCCGGGCGGCTGCTCTTTTCGGTACTGCTGTCGGCGGCGAAGCGCGGCGTTCATGTTCGTCTGTTGCTGGATGATAACAATACGCCCGGTCTGGATGATACGTTGCACTTGCTGGATAGCCATCCTAATATCGAAGTTCGTCTGTTTAATCCTTTCTCTTTTCGTACGCTACGCGCGCTGGGGTATTTGACTGATTTTGCGCGGCTGAATCGGCGGATGCACAATAAAAGTTACACTGCTGACGGCGTAGTGACGCTGGTCGGTGGGCGCAACATCGGCGATGCCTATTTCGGTGCTGGCGAGGAGCCGCTATTTTCCGATCTGGACGTGATGGCCATTGGCCCGGTGGTCAATGATGTCGCCAATGATTTTGAACGTTACTGGCGCTGTAGTTCAGTGTCGACATTGCAGCAAGTATTATCCCTTTCTGAGCAGGAACTGACGCAGCGTATCGAACTTCCCGAATCCTGGTATAACGATGAGATCACCCGCCGTTATCTGCATAAGCTGGAAACCAGCCAGTTTATGGCGGATCTCGATCGCGGAACGTTGCCGCTGATTTGGGCAAAAACACGCTTGCTTAGCGATGACCCTTCTAAAGGCGAGGGGAAGGCGCAGCGCCATTCGCTTCTTCCGCAGCGATTATTTGACGTGATGGGGTCGCCGACGGAGCGTATCGACATTATTTCCGCTTACTTTGTCCCTACGCGCGCAGGTGTGGCGCAGTTGCTTCATCTGGTCAGGAAAGGCGTGAAGATCGCCATCTTAACTAACTCTCTGGCGGCCAACGATGTGGCGGTCGTTCACGCAGGGTACGCGCGCTGGCGAAAGAAATTACTGCGCTATGGCGTGGAGCTCTACGAACTGAAACCGACCCGCGAACATGAAACCGCCGTACATGATCGCGGACTCACCGGGAACTCAGGTTCCAGCTTACATGCTAAAACGTTCAGTATTGATGGTAGTAAGGTGTTTATCGGGTCGCTTAATTTTGATCCCCGTTCAACGCTTTTAAATACTGAAATGGGCTTTGTCATTGAAAGTGAAACGCT
Source organism: Salmonella sp. 741265055_HSA (assembly GCF_046569525.1). Taxonomy (NCBI): domain Bacteria; kingdom Pseudomonadati; phylum Pseudomonadota; class Gammaproteobacteria; order Enterobacterales; family Enterobacteriaceae; genus Salmonella; species Salmonella sp. 741265055_HSA. Next base: position 13,414 of record NZ_JBKFSQ010000010.1, read on the forward strand.
GGCGACGCTTATTCATAAGCGTTTTACGCAGAGCCAACGCGATGCGGCCTGGCAACTGCGGCTGGATCGCTGGGGACGAATTAACTGGATCGATCGTCAGCAAGAAGAGGAAAAGGTGTTAAAGAAAGAACCCGCTACGCGTTTCTGGCAGCGAGTTCTGGTACGGTTGGCGGCAATTTTACCTGTGGAATGGTTGCTGTGAACCCGCGCGCGGAAAACTACCCGATCGCGGCGCGGCTTTCTTGTTTTACCGGCGGTTTACCTGAAAAGAGAAATTTCAGGAGCGGGATGCGTAAATGAATTTCATACAGAATTAACGCAATACCCATGACAAATATCAGCCCGCACAAGAACCCGATCAGGTTGGAGGAGATATGCGGCATAATATACGCGCCAAAGAAAAGCGTTAAGGGATGATGCACCAGATAGATAAACAGCGAAGCATTCACGAAATAGGTGACACGCGCGGACTGGAAGTTTAACAAGCGATGCCCCAGTGAAAATACTACGTTCACCATCCACAGCCCCATAACCATCGTAATCACAGATTCGGTTTCGTACATCCAGGCATCACCGCTCCCATAACGTTGATTCAGCAGATACGCGATAAAAGCAACGGCAGCGCCTAAAGTGCATCCGCGTGAGGGCGTGGTGAAGCGCGCTTTCAGATCGGGGTGAATGAAAGCCAGCGCGCCGAGAATAAAAAAAGGCACATAAAATAGCGTTTGCATCACAATAAAATTGAACATGCCGTCACTGAGGATTGCCGGATATACGATGAAAATAATGCGCCTGATAGCGGCGTAAGCCATCCCCAGCAGGAAAAAAATAAGCGAAAGTTTGGCCAGTGAAATAGCGGCGGGACGAGGCTTGCTTGCTTCCTGCCTTTTTTGGAACCAGGTAAAAATCCCGATGCTGACGGTGGTTAATATCACCAGCACCAGTAAAAACCACAGATGTGAAATGAGTTCCCACGCTAACGTATTATATTTTTCATAGGCAGAGAGTGTAGGCCAGTTCTCTGTTTTCTCTTTGACAAATTGCAACAGGATAAATTGCGGCAAGGTAAGCAAAGGGATTGCGGTAAGCATGGGAATACCCACACGTTCTACCCGTACTTTCCACCAGCGTTTTAACGGATAACGTAAAAACAACATGTACGAAAAATAACCAGAAATAACAAAAAACACCTGCATACGAAAAGCGTGGATAAAATCGTTAAACAGGGTTAGCCACCATGATGGCGCGGCACTATTGACATGCCAACTGTGAGTGGAATAGATCAACGAGATATGAAAGGGAATCCCTAACAACATCAGCCATGCGCGGATAGAGTCAAGAAAATATTCACGCGGCGCGGGTACAGAGCTCATATAAGGTCACGTATTCTCAGATTTTTCACCTTATCCATAAGGCGAATTATAGTTACATTCGGTAGCAACCCTACACCAACTCCGACAACCTGTCTCCAGGATAAGCACGCAAAGTGAAAACAGGTGTGGGAGATGCTTAATCGATGAGCCAGTGCGCTGAACAAAGCCTGGATTCAGTTGTCGTAATGCCTGATTATCCATTAAAATGGATCGGATCGATATAAGCACACAAAGGGGGAAGTGCTTACTTATTATGAAACATAAACAACAAATGATGAAAATGCGTTGGTTGGGCGCAGCTATTATGTTAACGCTCTACGCATCATCGAGCTGGGCGTTCAGTATTGATGACGTGGCAAAACAAGCTCAATCTTTAGCCGGGAAAGGCTATGAGGCGCCTAAAAGCAACTTGCCCTCCGTTTTCCGCGACATGAAATATGCGGATTATCAGCAGATCCAGTTTAACAGCGATAAAGCCTACTGGAACAACTTAAAGACCCCTTTTAAGCTCGAATTTTACCATCAGGGGATGTACTTCGATACGCCTGTCAAGATTAACGAAGTGACGGCGACGACGGTCAAAAGAATCAAATACAGCCCGGATTACTTCAATTTTGGCAATGTTCAGCACGATAAAGACACGGTAAAAGATTTAGGCTTTGCCGGGTTCAAAGTCCTGTACCCCATCAACAGTAAAGATAAGAACGACGAAATCGTCAGTATGCTTGGCGCCAGCTATTTCCGCGTTATCGGCGCAGGCCAGGTGTATGGCTTATCTGCGCGTGGCCTGGCGATTGATACCGCCTTACCATCTGGTGAAGAGTTTCCCCGCTTTCGCGAGTTCTGGATTGAGCGTCCAAAACCCACCGATAAGCGTTTGACCGTCTATGCATTACTGGATTCTCCGCGCGCGACCGGCGCTTACCGTTTTGTGATCATTCCTGGCCGCGATACCGTGGTGGACGTGCAGTCAAAAGTCTATCTGCGCGATAAAGTGGGCAAGCTGGGCGTTGCGCCATTAACCAGTATGTTCCTGTTTGGGCCAAACCAGCCGTCGCCGACGACCAACTATCGTCCGGAACTGCATGACTCGAACGGCTTATCCATTCATGCGGGTAATGGCGAGTGGATTTGGCGTCCGCTGAACAATCCAAAACACCTCGCTGTGAGCAGCTATGCGATGGAAAACCCTCAGGGATTCGGCCTGTTGCAGCGTGGTCGCGAGTTCTCGCGCTTTGAAGATTTAGACGATCGCTACGACCTGCGTCCAAGCGCCTGGATTACCCCGAAAGGCGACTGGGGCAAAGGCAAGGTTGAACTGGTTGAAATTCCGACTAATGATGAAACCAACGATAACATCGTCGCTTACTGGACTCCGGATCAACTGCCGGAACCGGGTAAAGAGATGAACTTCAAGTACACTCTGACCTTCAGCCGCGATGAAGATGAACTTCATGCGCCGGATAATGCCTGGGTGCTGCAAACACGCCGCTCAACGGGCGACGTTAAACAGTCGAATCTGATTCGTCAGCCCGACGGCACTATTGCCTTTGTGGTGGATTTCGTTGGCGCCGACATGAAAAAACTGCCGCCGGATACGCCTGTCGCTGCGCAAACCAGCATTGGCGATAACGGTGAAATCGTTGACAGTAATGTACGCTATAACCCAGTCACTAAAGGCTGGCGTTTAATGCTGCGCGTGAAAGTCAAAGACGCGAAGAAAACCACGGAAATGCGTGCCGCATTGGTAAATGCCGATCAGACGCTAAGTGAAACCTGGAGCTACCAGTTACCTGCCAATGAATAAAACAACTGAGTATATTGACGCACTGTTGCTTTCTGAACGTGAGAAAGCGGCATTGCCGAAAACTGACATCCGCGCCGTACATCAGGCGCTGGATGCCGAGCATCGGACTTACTCGCGAGAAGACGATTCACCGCAGGGTTCCGTAAAAGCCCGCCTTGAACACGCCTGGCCGGATTCATTGGCGCAGGGGCAGTTAATTAAAGATGATGAAGGGCGCGATCAGTTGCAGGCTATGCCAAAAGCGACGCGCTCTTCGATGTTTCCCGATCCCTGGCGAACCAACCCGGTTGGCCGTTTCTGGGATCGCCTGCGTGGGCGGGATGTAACGCCGCGCTATGTTTCTCGTCTGACAAAAGAAGAGCAGGCGAGCGAGCAAAAATGGCGTACCGTCGGCACTATACGCCGCTATATTTTGTTAATTTTGACTCTGGCGCAAACCGTCGTCGCGACCTGGTATATGAAGACCATTCTGCCTTATCAGGGATGGGCGCTTATCAATCCTATGGATATGGTGGGGCAGGATATTTGGGTCTCCTTTATGCAGCTCCTGCCCTACGTGCTGCAAACCGGTATCCTGATTTTGTTTGCCGTGCTGTTCTGCTGGGTGTCAGCTGGATTCTGGACGGCGCTGATGGGCTTCCTGCAACTGCTTATCGGGCGCGATAAGTACAGCATCTCCGCGTCTACGGTTGGCGATGAGCCCCTCAATCCGGAACACCGGACGGCGCTGATCATGCCTATCTGTAATGAAGATGTTAGCCGCGTTTTCGCCGGTCTGCGCGCGACCTGGGAGTCCGTTAAAGCCACAGGCAACGCCGCGCATTTCGACGTCTATATCCTTAGCGACAGTTATAACCCGGATATCTGCGTGGCGGAGCAAAAGGCGTGGATGGAGCTCATCGCGGAAGTGCAGGGCGAAGGCCAAATTTTTTACCGTCGCCGCCGCCGCCGTATGAAACGCAAAAGCGGCAATATTGACGATTTTTGCCGCCGCTGGGGCAATCAGTACAGCTATATGGTGGTGCTGGACGCGGACTCAGTGATGAGCGGCGAGTGTCTGAGCGGTCTGGTGCGCCTGATGGAAGCGAACCCTAACGCCGGAATTATCCAGTCTTCGCCGAAAGCGTCGGGGATGGATACTCTGTATGCCCGCTGCCAACAGTTCGCGACCCGTGTTTATGGGCCGCTGTTTACCGCCGGCCTGCACTTCTGGCAGTTGGGGGAGTCGCACTACTGGGGGCACAATGCCATTATCCGCGTGAAGCCGTTTATCGAGCACTGCGCTCTGGCGCCGCTGCCGGGAGAAGGTTCGTTCGCCGGATCGATTCTTTCCCACGACTTTGTGGAGGCGGCGCTAATGCGTCGGGCAGGGTGGGGCGTCTGGATTGCCTACGATCTCCCCGGTTCCTATGAAGAGCTGCCGCCAAACCTGCTGGATGAGCTTAAACGCGACCGCCGCTGGTGTCACGGCAACCTGATGAACTTTCGTCTGTTCCTGGTGAAAGGAATGCACCCGGTGCATCGCGCCGTGTTCCTGACCGGGGTAATGTCATACCTGTCCGCGCCGTTATGGTTTATGTTCCTCGCGCTTTCTACCGCGCTGCAGGTCGTTCATGCGTTAACAGAGCCGCAATATTTCCTTCAGCCGCGCCAGCTTTTTCCGGTCTGGCCGCAGTGGCGTCCGGAACTGGCAATCGCGCTGTTTGCGTCAACGATGGTGCTGCTGTTCCTGCCGAAGCTGCTCAGTATTATGCTGATCTGGTGTAAAGGCACCAAAGAGTATGGCGGTTTCTGGCGCGTTACGCTGTCGCTGTTGCTGGAAGTGCTGTTCTCCGTGTTGCTGGCGCCGGTGCGTATGCTGTTTCATACCGTGTTTGTGGTCAGCGCGTTTCTCGGCTGGGAAGTGGTCTGGAACTCACCGCAACGCGACGATGATTCTACGCCGTGGGGAGAAGCCTTTATGCGTCACGGCTCTCAACTGCTGCTGGGGCTGGTCTGGGCGGTGGGTATGGCGTGGCTGGATTTACGCTTTCTGTTCTGGCTGGCGCCGATTGTCTTTTCGCTGATTCTGTCGCCATTTGTTTCGGTGATCTCCAGTCGTTCAACGGTAGGATTACGTACCAAACGCTGGAAGCTGTTCCTGATCCCGGAAGAGTATTCGCCGCCTAAGGTGTTGGTCGATACCGATAAATATCTGGAGATGAATCGCCGCCGTATTCTGGACGATGGCTTTATGCATGCGGTATTTAACCCATCGCTTAATGCGCTGGCGACCGCGATGGCCACCGCGCGTCACCGCGCCAGTAAGGTGCTGGAAATAGCCCGCGATCGTCATGTGGAGCAGGCGCTAAACGAAACGCCGGAGAAACTGAACCGCGATCGGCGTCTGGTTTTGCTCAGCGATCCGGTGACGATGGCGCGTTTACACTATCGGGTCTGGAATGCGCCAGAGAGATACTCTTCCTGGGTAAACCATTATCAGTCTCTCGTCCTGAATCCGCAGGCGTTACAGGGACGAACATCGTCAGCGGGATAAGGTCTTCAGGTCTGGAGTGAGGTGAAAAATACCGGCGTGATGCCGGTATTTTTACAGTGAAATGAGGTATCAGGTGCGTATATTCGCGGTGAGCATAATGGTGATTACCCTGAGCGGCTGCGGCAGTATTATCAGCAGAACGATCCCCGGACAAGGACACGGCAACCAGTATTACCCTGGCGTGCAGTGGGATATGCGTGATTCCGCATGGCGCTATATCACTATCCTCGATCTGCCCTTCTCACTGATCTTCGATACACTGCTACTGCCGCTCGATATTCACCACGGGCCTTATGAGTAATTAACGCTCATCCCATTCGTCTGCCGCAGAACGGCCTTCCTCGGTATCAAGCGGGGGTTCAAGCTGGAATTCCCCTTCATCCCATTCATGCAAGGTATTCTCTTCCTGCCACTCCTGGCGGATCTCTATCTCATCATAATCGCCGTCAAACACGCTCTGCGCGGCTTCACCACTCAGCATCGGCAGACATTCGCCATCTTCACCTTCATCGGCGAAAAATTCGACCTGCCACATGATGTCCCCATCCTGCAGTACATATTTCTGAACGTTGAACTGCTGCACATTCGCTTCATCTTGTTCGAGGCCTGGATGGTCAGCCAGAAATTCTTCCCGGGCTGCATCGATAGCTTCTTCCAGCGTGGCATACATGGTCATCAGTGTCTCCCTTTGATTTGACGAGGTATTTAGGGAAAGAATAGCTGATTCTGTGATATTGCAAGTATGAAAGCGCAAAAATCATTCTATTGCCAGTCTGCGCCGTCGTAAGCTGTTCCATGAATAGATAGCATTGAACAACACCACGCCTGCCGTGACGCAGAATACGGCGCGGAAGCCATAGCTCGCGGAAATTGCGGCGCCCATGAGAGGGCCGGTGACGTTGCCGATATCGCGGAAAGATTGGTTGTAACTGAATATGCGCCCGGCTATCTGGTTGGTAGAGTTGTAAACCAGCAGAGTTTGAACGGCTGGCAGCAGCGCGCCATCCGCCGCGCCAAGCAGAAACCGCAATAGCGCGAGCTGCCACGGCGTTTGCACAAAAGACATTGGAATCAGCAGCAGTACGGAAATAATCAGCGCGACGATAAGGATCTTTTCCGGGCCAATTCTGTCGCCGAGCTTGCCGAGCCGGGGGGCGCTAAGTAATGCCGCCACGCCGGGAACGGACGCTATCATCCCGCTAATGAACGCAATATTACTGACATTTCCCGCGAGTTCGCGCACATAGAGCGTCAGGATGGGCGCAATAGACCCCGTTGCCACCTGAATAATCAGCGTGGTGACAAACAGGCTTAACACCAGGCGGGGATTTTTTAACGAGGCGACCACTTCCCGAACGTGAAGCATCTCTTTTTTGCTCACCGGCAGGAAATTCTCGCGAATAAAAAAGAAGGTGAGCAGAAAACAGATAAACAAAACGCTGGCGGTAATAAAAAAGACCGGGCGAAGGCCGTAATGGTCGGCGAGCAGACCGCCCGCAAGTGGGCCAAGCAGAGCGCCGCTGACGCCGCCAGTAGAGAGCGTCCCTAACGCCCAGCCGCTTTTATGGCGCGGCACCTGAGTGGCGATGAGCGCATTGGCGTTGGGAATAAATCCGCCCAGCAGGCCTAATAACGCGCGGAGGATCAGAAATTGCCAGATATTTTGCGCCATGCCCATTAACAGCATCACAATGGCCATGCCGAGAGCGGAACGCAACAGCATGATCTTACGCCCTTTACGATCCGCCAGACCGCCCCAAAAAGGGGAAGCGATAGCTGAAAAGAGGAACGTAATACTAAAGACCAGCCCGGACCACATGTTGAGCGCGCTATGGCCTGTTACGCCGAGTTGCTCAACGTAGAGAGGGAGAAAAGGCATGACCAGACTGAATGCCGCGCCGGTTAAAAAACAGCCCAGCCAGGTAACGGTTAGATTGCGTTTCCAGTTTATGGGGACATCAGAGGGTGACATAGCGTTCCACAGTATGATGCGCGGTTTGCGCTATCATCAATTTAATTATGAGCGTGCTAATTATAATTATGCGCCGACCTTACCAGCCTCGCAATGTGGGGAGCTTTTAAAGCTAAAAGAGGGGAAAAATTGCAGCCTGACGGCTGCAATCCTGTCAATAGCGCGACGGTACGCCTTCAGGGCGAGTTTTAAAGCGGCGATGCAGCCACATATACTGCTCTGGCGCCATCATAATGCACTGCTCAACAATCTTATTCATCCATGCGGCAGTCGCTTCTGCGCTCTCCAGCGGAGGCGAATATTCCGCAGGAAGAATGATCAGTTCGTAGCCTTTCCCATCGGGTTTACGGCGAGGCACGAAGGGGATAATACAGGCTTTAGACATGCGCGCGAGCATCCAGGTACCGGAGGTTGTGGCGGCCTGGTCGACGGCGAATAATGGTACAAAAACGCTGGCGCGCGGACCATAATCGTGATCCGGCGCATACCAGATCAATTCGCCGCTTTTCAATGCCTTAACCATGCCTTTCAGATCTTTGCGATCCAACATTGATTTATTGGAGCGTAAGCGTCCCCAGGTCTGTAACCAGTCGAGCAACGGATTATCATTCGGGCGATAAACTCCGATACCCGGGTTATGCATACCAAACATGCGGGCGCCAAACTCAAGGGTAAGGAAATGTATTCCTACCAGAATGAACCCCAGCCCCTGCGCCTTAACTTCACGGATATGCTCCAGACCGCTCGCTTCCATCCAGCGGTTCACTCGCCGGTCGGACCAGAACCAGGCCATGCCGGTTTCCATCACGCCCATACCGACGGATTCAAAGTTTTTGACCACCATGGTGTGGCGTTCCTGCGCGCTCATTTCCGGAAAGCATAATTCAAGGTTGCGATAGGCGATTTTCGCGCGGCGTTTCATTACGCGTCGCGCCAGGTGGCCCAATGCGCAACCCAATTTATAGATGACCGGGTAGGGGAGTTGCACGACCAACCAAAGCGCGCCTATACCCAACCAGGTTAACCAATAGCGCGGGTGCAGTAAGGCCACGGAGAACTTAGGCAACTTCGTCATTTCTATCCTGTCTTTCAACGAACAATTCCCCGTATTCTCGCATCTTTTTGCGTTGAGCAAAAATATGTAGCAGGAGAGTGGCGATTAAATCGACAATTGTTGTTAATTGTTTAGTGTAAAGCAGGAAATGTAGCGCAAAATGTGTGGATGTAAATTGGCGAGACTTGCCTTATCATGCCTGCCCACTTTATTTTTTGCTGATTGCAGGATACGTACACCATGCCAGTGTTACACAACCGCATCTCTAATGACGAGCTGAAAGCTAAAATGCTGGCGGAAAGCGAGCCGCGTACAACAATTTCTTTTTATAAATATTTCACTATCGCCTCGCCGCAACAGACGCGGGACGCGTTGTATCAGATGTTTACGGCGTTGGACGTTTTTGGGCGCGTTTACCTGGCGCATGAAGGTATCAATGCGCAAATCAGCGTGCCGCAAAGCAAGGTCGAGACGTTTCGTCAACAGCTTTATACGTTCGATCCCGCGCTGGACGGGCTGCGTTTAAATATTGCGCTGGAGGATGACGGAAAGTCATTTTGGGTGCTGCGTATGAAAGTTCGCGACCGTATCGTTGCTGACGGTATTGATGATCCGACTTTTGACGCCAGTAATGTCGGCGATTATCTGAAGGCGGCAGATGTGAATGCGATGCTGGACGATCCTGATGCGGTCTTTATTGATATGCGCAACCACTATGAGTATGAAGTCGGCCATTTCGAAAATGCTCTGGAAATCCCGGCGGATACGTTTCGTGAACAGTTACCAAAAGCGGTTAAAATGCTGCGGGAACATGCAGATAAAAAGATAGTGATGTACTGTACCGGCGGTATTCGTTGTGAGAAAGCCAGCGCCTGGATGAAACACAACGGTTTCAATAAAGTCTGGCATATTGAGGGTGGCATCATTGAGTACGCCCGTCGCGCGCGCGAGCAGGGGCTTCCCGTTCGCTTTATCGGCAAAAACTTTGTATTTGATGAGCGAATGGGCGAACGAATCTCGGATGAGGTTATCGCGCATTGCCATCAGTGCGGCGCGCCCTGCGATAGCCATACCAACTGCAAAAACGACGGTTGCCATCTGCTGTTTATCCAGTGTCCGCAGTGCGCCAGTAAATTTAACGGCTGCTGTAGTGAACAATGCTGTGAAGAGTTGGCCTTGCCGGAGGAAGAACAGCGCCGACGTCGCGCGGGTCGCGAAAACGGCAACAAAATTTTTAATAAATCGCGTGGTCGGCTTAATAGCAAACTGAGCATTCCCGATCCAGCTGAGTAATATTTTGCCGGATAGCGGCGTAAAGGCCGCTATCCGGCATTTCGCCAGGCGTTACTTCTGCTGAACGCCTTCTACTGAGATTATAAGCTCAACCTCTTGTGATGCCGGGCCGAGATCGGTAGTTATATTGAAATCCTTCAGCTTAATTTTTCCTTCGGCCTCAAAGCCCGCGCGCTTACCGCCCCACGGATCGTCGCCCTGACCCATCAGCTTCGCTTCCAGCGTCACCGGTTTAGTCACGCCATTGAGCGTCAGATTGCCGGTAATATCCAGTTCATCGCCCTCTTTTTTCACGCTGGTAGAGGTGAAGGTTGCCTGCGGGAATTTCGCAACATTAAGAAATTCCGCGCTACGCAGGTGTTTGTCACGTTCTGCATGGTTAGTGTCGACGCTATTGGTGTTAATGGTCACATTCACTTTGTCTGCCGACGGATTTTTTTCGTCAAAAGTGAACGTGCCGTCGAAATCTTTAAAGGTGCCGTATAGCCAGCTGTAGCCCAGATGCTGGATGCGGAAATTGACGAACGCATGTTGGCCTTCTTTATCAATTTTATACTCCGCCGCCACGGCGGAACCGGTCGTGAATAACAAGGATGCGAGGGTGAATCCCAGCAGGTTTTTTTTCATTTTTGAGCTCCATAGTCAGATGACGACATTCCTGTCATACGTTTCAGTGTGTCGTCTTTATCGATGAAATGGTGTTTTAGCGCCATAACCCCATGCGAGAGCGAGATAATGACCAGCGACCAGGCAAACCACAGATGCAGCGTTCCGGCGATGTCAGCCTGCGCGCCCGCGTCCATAAGCGTGGCCGGAATCTCAAACCAGCCAAAGACGCTAATCGGTTTACCATCGGCGGTGGAAATCAGGTAGCCGCTAATGATTATCGCAAAGAGCAGGAGATACAGGAGGAGATGACCCGCGGCGGCGCCAGCGCGCGTTAAACGGGAATAGCTGGCCAGCGCAACGGGCGGTGGCGAATAAAGCCGCCAGATAATACGCACGATCAGCGCCATCATCAGTAATATGCCAATACTTTTATGTATTTCCGGTGCCTGGTGATACCAGCCGTCGTAATAACTGAGCGTGACCATCCATAAGCCCAACGCAAACATGCCATAGACCACCAGGGCGGTCAGCCAGTGGAGCGCGGCGGAAACCACGCCATAACGCTGTGGAGTATTTTTAAATTGCATAAACACACCAATGAATATTTCACGAGAGAATGAAAATGGCGTGGAAAAGCGCCGAATGCAACTTATAAATAAGAATTTGAATGATATTTATTTTTATTTCAATAATTTTGATGTTGTTTGCGGTTCAGCTTCAGAAGTTTCGAGATATTTCCCCCTGATAACCGCGCAACGGCAGGAACTGGCATTATTACCGTGCTTCAACATTATGAAATAAAAAGTGAGGAATTTTCAGGAAGTGTCAGTTAACGTCAATGAAAAGCAATCAGAAGAAAAGGAGATAAACAATATCCATCACCGCCAGCAGCGACCAAAGAATAACGTAAAGCATGAAATGTTCGCGAATATTATTCATCAGAAAATGAAAGAGACGACGCATAGCTTACCTTAATAAACAGCCCCTTTACGGGGCCGACAAATTATTGGCTAAAACGGGAAAGCCGGAACGGCGTCAGATCAAAGGAGGGCGTTTTTTCCAACGCAAAATCCGCAGCGATTTCTCCTAACACCGGGGCGAATTTAAAACCATGTCCGCTGAGTCCAGTGATGACAAGCGTATTCTCATGGCCAGGCAGCGTATCGATAATAAAATCCTCGTCCGGCGAATTATCATAGGTACATGCCGCCCCATGTAAACAACCGCCGATACCCGGCAGTACGTTACGCAGGAAAGGAAATGCTTCCGCGCCATCGCTGGCAACGGCGGCAAAGGGCTTGCGCTCTTCCTGAGTCTGTATTCGCTGTCCGCCATTGTGTTTGCCGATTTTTAACTCGTCGTTCTCCGCCGGGAAGCCGTAATATTGATCGCCGTTGGGCATTTCGCCGGTAAAGGCCGGAAAGCGGTTTTTAGTGCTGTAACGTCCATCCGCCTTAAACCAGGCAAAGACTTTACGTACGGGCTGAACGGGCAGCTCCGGTATCAGCGCTTTGACCCAGGTGCCCGCGCTAATCAGCGCCTTGCTGGCGTGGTAGCTGCCTTCACTCGTCTCTATCGTCACACCGTTATCATCATGGTGAATATGGCTTACCGGGCTGTTGAATAGCTGTGCGCAGCCTGCCTCTCGGGCCAGACGAAGCCATGTGGTAATGGCTAATTCGCTGCGCAGGAAACCGGAGTCAGCTTCAAACAGCCCGATATAATTATCGGGCACGCGAATTTCCGGCCAGCGCGTCATGAGGGCCGTCGCGTCCAGGCGCTCGACGTTCAATTGCCACTGTTGCGCGCTTCGTGCGACGTTGGCTAAGAAAGCGGAATCGGCCGGGCCGAGGTTAACGACGCCGGAGCGGACAAAAATAGGCTCTTCATTGTGTGTGGAGAGTTCATCCCAAAGCGCCTGGGCGCGAAGCACCAGCGGGACATATTTTTCGCCTTCACCATAAGCGTGGCGGATAAGTCGGGTATCGCCGTGATGGCTGCCCTGTTGATGAGGCGGCATATGCGCATCGGTCATCAGGACCTTTAGCCCGGCGCGGGTGGCGTAATAACCAGCGGCGGCGCCAACCGAACCGCTGCCGATAATAATAAGGTCGTATTTCATCAGCTTCTCTCTGCTATCGCGATGATTTCAGGGTAAATAACTGCGCTGAGATATACAAGCCAGAAATAAGTGAGGCACCTTACGGTGCCTGAGAGAGGGGGAGCGCGTCACGCTAATGGCGACGATACTCGTTTTCCTGGTAATCACCTGATTCTATTTTGGCGATGCCGGCTTCTAATATTGAAATAAATTGCCTGGCTACATCTGTCGTTAACCAGAGCGTTTGACCAACTTCAGTCCCTTCCGGTTCCGGACGATTTGGGGTCTGGTAATGTAAACGCAGCATCAGCGCATCATAGCTATCGACGGTGCTGATGTCCCATCCTACAAGCGGATGGGTCTGAATGACTTCATTATTCTTTTCCATCATGCCCCCCTGGTACGTGTTATAAGACAACGGTTCTCGAGGTTCAATGCGTGTTTTTCTTCTGAAGCAACTTCAGTATACCAATTAATAAGGCTATTCACTGTGTTTTTAAAGAGACCGGAGGATAAATTTCTCTTTTTAAGAATTATATGAACAATAAAGCGGCAGTTCATTCATATTTTTTTAGGATGTTGTGCAATTATTTTGAGGGTCAGGCGAAATAATCATCAGTTGCGCAAATAAAAAAGCCGGGGCGACCCGGCAAACATACATCACTGCATATCATTTTTTATTCATTGATGAACCAGTCATCAGCGCTCTCCCAGGTCTCCTGGAGAATCTCGCTAATGCGTTCTTTGTCCTCTTTTGATGCGCCCATGACGGACAAGTTGTTGGCGGTAGCGTAACGCACGGTGACGTTACCCAAATTCTCCGGAAAATGATGGCTAATACGGCGGGAGAGTTCGCCCGCCAGCGCATCAATCGCACCGGCAGGCAGAGGTGACGTTTTGGCTATAGTGACTTCAATACGCATAATGGCCCCCTGTTGAATATACTGGATATATATACAGTTAAATCCAATATATAGCAACAGGTAAGCGCATTTTTTATTTTTTTACTGACCAGCGTACTGTTTCACCCGCTAAAAAAGGCACCAGCGAATCATCAGCCAGCGCGATATTTTCCGGTATCTGTTGTTCATCGCGAACCAGTTCCACCCACCCCGTATTCACCGGCAGGCCATAGAATTGCGGGCCATTCAGTGAACAGAACGCCTCAAAGTGCGCCAGCGCGTTCATTTCCTCAAACACGGCGGCATAACTGCCAAGGGCGGAGGGGGCGTTGAAACAACCGGCGCAGCCACAACTGGTCTCTTTACGATGACGTGAATGCGGCGCTGAATCCGTCCCCAGGAAGGCGCGCGTAAAACCACTGGCGACCAGGTCGCGTAACGCCTGCTGGTGAATATTGCGTTTCAGAATCGGCAGACAGTACAGGTGAGGTCGAATGCCGCCGACCAGCATATCATTACGGTTAAACATTAAATGTTGAGGCGTAATGGTAGCCGCCAGGTTGTCGTTGCCGTCACGTACATACTGCGCGGCATCTTTGGTTGTGATGTGTTCAAAGACCATTTTAAGCGCGGTCAGACGCTGGCGTAGCGGTTCCATTACGGTGTCGATAAAACGCGCTTCACGATCGAAGATATCAACCTCCGCATGGGTCACCTCACCGTGGACCAGCAATGGCATTCCGAGTTTTTCCATCCGCTCCAGTACTGGCATGATAGCGTCGACTGACGTTACGCCATGGCTGGAGTTAGTGGTGGCATTGGCCGGGTAAAGCTTAGCCGCAGTAAACACGCCTTCATGGAAACCACGCTCCAGTTCATCGGCATCGAGCGAATCCGTTAAATAGCAGGTCATTAACGGCGTGAAATCATGCCCGGCGGGCACCGCATCGAGAATACGCTGACGGTAGGCGATCGCTGCATCAACGGTCGTGATGGGGGACGCCAGGTTCGGCATCACGATAGCGCGACCATAAATTTCGCTGGTATAGGGTACGACCGTTTTTAACATGTCGCCATCGCGAAGGTGAACGTGCCAGTCGTCCGGGCGGCGGATCTTTAAAACCTGGGATGGTGCAGTCATTAATAAACTCCGGCTGAGGAATAGTCTTTTTGCCGGAAACAAAGGATAAGCGGAAACGTTTTCGTTTGCACGTAAAAAAAGGGCGCGAGCGCGCCCTCCGATATCAATTGGTGAAAGGAATAACGATTTCACCAGGTTTAACTTCAATGCCTTTCGCGAGTTTCTTCGCTAACGCTTCGCCTTTACTACTGTCCTCACGCAACACGTAAGCGGGCCGCTGGTTAAAGTAGCTACGTAAAGACTGATTTAAATAGGGCAGGAGCGTTTGTAGCACCGATTGCATTTTCTCCGGCGTCACGGTGGCGTCTACTACTTCCATCTCCTGAAGATAGATGGCGCCTTTTTCTTTATCAAAGACCGGCAGGGCTTTTAGCTTGAGTTTCATCGTCGCTTTTTGACTGCCAAACAGGGAATTCATATCCAGCCTGGCATCGCCAGTAAGGGTGACTTTATTAGGCTCTTCCCGACCAATCTGGCTGGCAAGGTTAGTCAATACGATATGCGCGTCGGCAATGCCGGGCAGACCAATATCTTTTGAGAAATTATTCCGTTTTTCAAGCGCTTGATTGATTTCTTGTTCGCTAATGGTGTATTGCGTAAGTTGATTACAACCCACTAACAGGCCGCTAACTACCAGCGCAGCGGCAAAAAAAAACTTTTTCATGGCGTTCCTTAGCATGTTGCCTGTGCCCTAATCTTGACACAAAGCAGCATGTCGCACCAGCGGACATAACGCCACTAGAAAAAGCTGAAAAAGGCGGCAAGCAAGGGTTGCCGCCTGGCGGGCGTTAGATAGCCATTGAGGAGAGTAAATTAATTTGCGTCTGCTTTGCCATATTATCGCGATAGTCCGCGACTTTTGTCGGCCAGTGGATACCGGCGACCAGCGTCAGATTACGCAGAAGCGGAAACAGATGAATATCATCTTCCGATAATTCGCCGTTAACGGCGTTAGGCTGTACGATGAGTTTATCCAGCAAACGTAAATCATCGCCGATCTTTTTAATCAGTCCGGCAGAGTGCGCAAGATGATTGTCAAAACTGCCAGATGAGGCCTCTTTTTTGCGGATAAAATACTGGCGCGCCGCAGGGGTAGAAAATTCATCGAAAGCGGATTTTGCAAATCGCGGCAGCAGTAGCTGATTAACGTAACCGTTAACTTTGCGCAACCACTCTTCAATGGCTGGATTGCGTTTCCCGGTTAACAGCGGTTTGCCGTCGAGGTTGTCGACATAATGTACAATATCCATACTTTCAGGAAGGTAGCGACTATCATCTTTTTGCAGGATGGGCACCATCTTTTGACCAATCATCCGGGTGGGCGTCGCCTCGTCGTCATTTTGTAACACGTTAAGTTCAACGGGGATGTTCTTCAGGCCGAAAATCATGCGGGCTTTAACGCAGAAAGGGCAATGATCGTAAATATAAAGCTTCACGTTTCTCCTCCATTTGACTGTCGGTTCCTGACCAGTATGGAGGAGATAGCGACAGGTATCAAATCAGGCGTCGGGCTCCAGCATCCGGCGCGGCGTGCGTTTATGACTAAACTGCCAGCCTAAAGCCAAAAAGGTGATAAAGCCGATAATACCGAGCATCATCCACGGTAGTTCAGGCTGCGCAAGCGCTTTACCCATATCAAACAACCAGCCGCCGCCGATATAACCAATCGCGCCGCCAATGGCTAATCCCAGACGGCTAAAGCCCATATAGCTTCCCCGCGCCCTCGCGTCCGCGAGCGACGCGCTGAGCGTTTCGCGCGCCGGTTCGGCGATAACCGAGCCGATGTAGAAAGTGCAAATAAGCGTAAAAAGCTGCTGTAAATTGCCCACCATCCCGATGGGGATCATGCTCAGCGACATGACGAGCAAACCGGCCATCAGCCGATGCTCCAGCCGAAAACGCTTTTCGCTCCAGCGGGCAATCGGGTAGAGCAACGTCAGCGAGAGACACGCCTCTATAGCGTACATCCATTTCACGGCAGCAGGCGAACCGGCGATATCGTTTACCATAATCGGCAGCATTAACATGACCTGTACCGCCAGCATATAGTAGCCCGCCAGCGTCAGCACGTAGGTGACAAACCTTTTATCGCTCATGACGCGGCGCATTCCTTCACGCACCGGCGTTCTGACCGTTGATAGCTTCCAGGCCGGAAGCAGCCATGCGTTGAAAAGGGCGCATAATATGAACAAAATAGCGCCTGTCGCGCAGACCAGGCGAAAATCGTATTGTAACAACCAGCTTCCCAGCAGCGCGCCAATCACCGCACCCGCGCTGTCCTGCATCATCAACAGAGAGAAGAAGCGGCCCCGTTGCTCCGGACGAATTAATTTGACCACCAACGCTGAGCGCGGCGGGTCGAAAAGCGTACCGCCGAGACCGGAAAGAAAGCAGGAAAACCACAAGAGCCAGGGCTCATGCGCGATACCCATGGTGGCAAAGCCTGCGGCGCGCATCAGCATACCGGTGACAATCATCGGTTTCGCGCCAAAGCGATCGGCGATGGCACCGCCAAAAATGCCCAGACCTTGTTGAATAAACTGGCGCAGGCCGAGCGCGATCCCCACCATTACGGCAGCCCACCCCATTTGATCGACAAAGCGAATAGAGATGAGCGGGAAGACGACGAAAAAACCCAGCACCACTAACATGTTATCGATGAGAAGAAAATATTTACCCAGGTTCCTCGCCTGCGAGACGCGCGACATTTCCCCTCCCGGGAAATAAAAGATGAGCGTCTTCTATTCTGCGGCGGCGTTTCGTTTTTTCCTACCGTTAGCGGGACAATATTTTTTTATCAAAAGTCCTTTTTAATCGAGAGTTTTCATCAAAATGTGGCAGCAATTCAAAAAATGACGATTTGCGCTTTTCACAGAGCCTGGTTGCGCAGGTATAGTAATGTTACTGGCGTGCTGAAGACGTTACAGGAAGGAGTAGGTATAGAATGTTTGGCTATCGTAGTAACGTGCCAAAAGTGCGCTTAACCACCGATCGTCTGGTGGTACGTTTAGTGCATGAGCGTGATGCCTGGCGTCTGGCCGATTATTACGCGGAAAATCGTCATTTTTTAAAACCCTGGGAACCGGTCCGTGATGAAAGTCATTGTTATCCTTCAGGATGGCAGGCGCGTCTGGGAATGATCGGTGAATTTCACAAACAGGGCTCCGCCTTCTATTTCGCGCTGCTTGATCCGGAAGAAAAAGAAATTATCGGCGTGGCGAATTTTTCCAATGTGGTGCGCGGTTCTTTTCATGCCTGTTATCTGGGCTATTCCATTGCGCAAAAGTGGCAGGGGCAAGGGCTGATGTTTGAAGCCCTAACCGCTGCGATTCGCTATATGCAGCGCACTCAGCATATCCACCGTATCATGGCGAATTATATGCCGCACAACAAACGTAGCGGCGCGTTGCTGGCGCGGCTTGGTTTTGAAAAAGAAGGCTATGCGAAAGATTACCTGTTGATTGATGGACAATGGCGCGACCATGTCCTGACGGCGTTAACCACGCCGTTATGGACGCCGGGGCGTTGAGCGGCTTACGGAATGAGAGGCAAAGGGAGAAAACGATGAAATATGAATTAACCGCCACTGAAGCGCGAGTGATTGGCTGTCTGCTGGAAAAGCAGGTGACAACGCCGGAACAGTATCCGCTTTCCGTCAACGGGGTGGTGACAGCCTGTAATCAGAAAACCAACCGTGAACCGGTGATGAACCTGACGGAACAAGAGGTACAAGAACAGCTCGATAACCTGGTGAAACGCCATTTCTTACGCACGGTCAGCGGGTTTGGCAACCGCGTCACCAAATATGAACAGCGCTTCTGTAATTCCGAATTTGGCGATCTGAAACTTAGCGCGGCGGAAGTGGCGCTCGTCACTACGCTGCTGCTGCGCGGCGCGCAAACGCCCGGCGAGTTGCGTAGCCGGGCGTCGCGGATGCATGAATTCAGCGATATGGCGGAAGTTGAATCCACGCTGGAACGGCTTGCCAGTCGTGAGGACGGCCCATATGTCGTCCGTCTGGCGCGTGAACCGGGTAAGCGCGAAAGCCGTTATATGCACCTTTTTTGCGGCGACGTCGATGAACTGTCTCTCCAGACGTCTGCGCCGGAAAGTGCGTCGGGCGATCTTCAGTCGCGCGTCGAAGCGCTGGAAAGCGAAGTGGCGGAGTTAAAGCAGCGGCTGGATTCTTTGTTAGCTCACCTGGGAGAGTAATGTGAGAACATTACGGATTGGCATTGTCGGGTTAGGGGGTATTGCGCAGAAGGCCTGGCTGCCGGTATTAACCAACACCGCCGGATGGACGCTACAGGGCGCCTGGTCTCCTTCGCGGGATAAAGCCTTACGTATCTGCGAAAGCTGGCGCATACCGTATGTGGATTCGCTGGCGAATTTAGCGTCCGGCTGCGATGCGGTCTTCGTCCACTCCAGTACCGCAAGCCATTATGCCGTGGTCAGCGAACTTCTCAATGCCGGCGTGCATGTTTGCGTGGATAAACCGCTGGCGGAAAATCTACGTGATGCCGAACGGCTGGTGGCGCTGGCGGCGCAAAAAAAATTGACGCTGATGGTTGGCTTTAATCGCCGTTTCGCGCCGCTGTACCGCGAACTGAAGACGCGCCTCGGCACTGCGGCGTCACTGCGTATGGATAAACATCGTACCGATAGCGTCGGGCCGCACGACTTACGTTTTACTTTGCTCGATGACTATCTGCATGTCGTGGATACCGCTCTGTGGCTGGCGGGCGGCGAGGCGCGCCTTGCCAGCGGCACGTTGCTCACCAGCGAGTCCGGCGAAATGTGCTATGCGGAACATCATTTTTCCGCCGACAAACTACAAATTACCACCAGTATGCACCGGCGCGCCGGAAGCCAGCGTGAATCGGTCCAGGCCGTCACCGACGGCGGGCTGTATGACGTGACGGATATGCGTGAATGGCGCGAAGAGCGCGGGCAGGGTATTCTCATCAAACCCATTCCGGGTTGGCAAACGACGCTTGAACAGCGTGGTTTTGTCGGATGCGCGCGACATTTCATTGACTGCGTACAAAATCAGACGGTTCCGGAAACGGCGGGGGAGCAGGCGATTTTGGCCCAGCGCGTCGTGGAGGCGCTGTGGCGGGACGCCATCAGCGAATAATCCTCTGTAACATCTGGCGGTAGTAATTCATCGTAATCCAGGTACTATACCCTCAATAATTCGAGTTGCAGAAAAGCTAACGCACATGCAACTCGAAGTATGGCGGGTATATATGCCCACTCTACATAATACCTCTTTTCACAGTGAATAATGGCAAACCGTGGGGAGTCTGTAAGGCCTGATAAGACGTTTTAACGTCGCCGTCAGGCTCGGTGATACAGCCGGATACGGCAGAAGTTGCGTTATCCGGTCGATGGATCAGCCATGCAGGAGTTTTACGCCAGGGTCTGGAATACAAAAGAAATGAATTTATTGAAATCGCTGGCTGCCGTCAGCTCGATGACTATGTTTTCACGCGTGTTGGGCTTTGCCCGTGATGCGATTGTCGCCAGAATTTTTGGCGCAGGGATGGCGACCGACGCCTTTTTTGTGGCGTTTAAACTCCCTAATTTACTACGCCGGATCTTTGCCGAAGGCGCTTTTTCTCAGGCCTTTGTGCCTATCCTGGCGGAATATAAGAGCAAGCAGGGTGAAGAAGCGACGCGGATCTTTGTCGCTTACGTTTCCGGCCTGTTGACGCTGGCATTGGCCGTCGTGACGGTGGCCGGTATGCTGGCCGCCCCGTGGGTGATTATGGTAACCGCGCCGGGTTTTGCCGATACTGCGGATAAATTCGCGCTGACGACGCAACTGCTGCGGATTACGTTTCCCTATATTCTGCTGATCTCGCTGGCTTCACTGGTTGGCGCCATTCTCAACACCTGGAATCGCTTCTCTATTCCTGCTTTTGCGCCGACATTTCTTAATATCAGCATGATCGGTTTTGCATTATTCGCCGCGCCATACTTTAATCCGCCGGTGCTGGCGTTAGCCTGGGCAGTCACCGTCGGCGGCGTGCTGCAACTGGTGTATCAACTTCCGTATTTGAAAAAGATCGGTATGCTGGTGCTGCCGCGCATTAACTTTCGCGACACTGGGGCGATGCGGGTGGTCAAACAGATGGGGCCGGCGATTTTGGGCGTTTCCGTCAGTCAGATCTCCCTTATCATCAATACCATTTTCGCCTCGTTTCTGGCCTCCGGCTCGGTTTCATGGATGTACTATGCCGATCGGTTGATGGAGTTCCCGTCCGGCGTGCTGGGCGTGGCGTTGGGGACCATCCTGTTGCCGTCATTGTCGAAAAGCTTTGCCAGCGGCAATCATGATGAGTACTGCCGCCTGATGGACTGGGGGCTGCGTTTGTGCTTTTTACTGGCGTTGCCGAGCGCGGTAGCGTTAGGCATTCTGGCGAAGCCGCTGACGGTCTCGCTGTTTCAGTACGGTAAATTCACCGCCTTTGATGCGGCAATGACGCAGCGGGCGTTAATCGCCTATTCGGTGGGGCTGATTGGCTTGATCGTCGTAAAAGTGCTGGCCCCTGGTTTCTATTCTCGCCAGGATATTAAAACGCCGGTGAAAATCGCCATCGTGACGTTAATCATGACTCAGTTAATGAACCTGGCGTTTATTGGACCGCTAAAACACGCCGGGCTGTCGCTCTCTATTGGTCTGGCGGCATGTCTCAATGCGTCGCTGCTGTACTGGCAACTGCGCAAACAGAATATCTTTACGCCACAACCGGGCTGGATGTGGTTCCTGATGCGTCTGATCATTTCCGTACTGGTGATGGCCGCCGTATTGTTCGGCGTGTTGCATATTATGCCGGAGTGGTCGCAAGGGTCGATGTTATGGCGTTTGCTGCGTTTGATGGCGGTAGTGATCGCGGGTATCGCGGCCTATTTTGCCGCGCTTGCCGTGCTGGGCTTTAAAGTTAAAGAGTTTGTTCGCCGGACGGCGTAAATTCAGTGCCTGATAGCTCTGTGCTATCAGGCCTACAAGGCATTCAGGCCGGAAAGGCGCAACGTCGCCATCCGGCACTGATTAGATAGAAATTTTTTTACCGCCGCGGTGAGAGACGGAAGTCTGACCGTCAGCCCCGTACAAGGTCGGCTCCTGGTGAGGTTTCAGCACCTCCAGCGCCTGTTGATTACGCTCGATTTGCCCTTCCAGCAGCCAGCCGTTGTGCTGGTTGAGGTCGCGCAGATGCTGCGTTTTTTCGGTAATCGCCTGCCAGCGCTCTGCAATGTCATCGTTTGCGCTACGCTGCGCGTTCTGCTCCAGACGGCGCTGTTGTTCCAGATAATCCAGCGTCGCCAGCAATGAGCTTTTTTCTTCTGTAATACGCTGTAGCTGGCTGCCGTTAATCTGGCCTACGGAAAGCTGTTGTTGCTCGGCGTCCATCACCGTCTTCAGGTCATTCAGGACGGTGGTCATCTGGTCAAGTATTTCTGACAAACGAGTCATACGCTTATTTACTCTGTAAGTAGCTCTGCGCCTCGCGAATGAGCGAGTCTGCTATTTTTCCCGTATCCATTTTTAACTCACCGTTACGGATAGCCGTTTTTAATGCTTCGACGCGTTCCATATTAATGTCGCTGACGCCTGGCTGCATGAGCTTCGCTTGCGCGTCGCTTAACGTTACGCTGGCGCTCGTCGCGGCGGACGTTTTTTCCTGACGCGTTTTTTGTACCGGCGTGTCGCTGGTTTCGCGCGTCTGGACAGTGCTAACGGGTTTCAAAGGTGAGGTACGGTCAATGCTCATTTATTTATCCTCATCGAGGGTTACGTTGTAGCGGCCAGCTACCATCATGGTTGAATATCTCATCGGCAGCCGCGACAAAATCTTTACACAATTATAGGTTAATAAGAATATTCCCATCAGAATCGACGGTTCCACTCACGATTTGACCCGATGTCATGCGCACGCGCGCATTTTGCGCGACGGCGGCATTATTCATCGCCTGACCTTCCGCATTGACGCTAAACCCCTCGCCATTGGCGATGACCTGTACTCGTTGCCCCGCTTTGACGCGCCAGGCCTGACGTATCATCGTAAGCTGTACCGGCTGCCCGGGAGCGAGATCGCGCAAACTGACGGCATCCTGAATCTGACGGATATCCAGTACCGTCCGCGGCGGTAACTGATCCAGCCTGCCACGTTTTAGCGTGACGTTGGCTGGCGTCAATTTTCCGCCGCGCGCGACGGGCGCGGCAACGGCGACATAATTGCCGGTCGCTTGCACATTCACCTGCAAATAACGTTTTTCATTGGCGCAGCGCGCCACCACATTGACGTTTCCCCACAGCTTCGCGCTGCCCGTCATGCTGAAGGCTGGCTGCTCGCAGCTCGGCAGCAGATTGGGCGGTGAGCGGAGCGTGACAACCACCTCATCGCTGAAGCCAGCCAGACGCTGGGCAAACCACGTGGTCAGTTGGGCGTTGATGTCCTGCGCCATTGTCAGGGGGCTGAACAGCAAAGCCGCCACGGCGAATCCTCGTTTTAACGTTTGCATGGTACTTCCCCCTGGTTGATGTCATGACAGGATTCTACCCGTGTGAAGCAAGCATCAACGCAATAAATAGCGACGCATTTTGCGTTTATTCCGGCGATAACGCGCGCGTGAAGGCATTTAAGCTGTCGGCTGAATTTTGCCATTTGCGGAGGAGATATGCTCGACAGGCTCGATGCCGCCTTACGATTTCAGCAGGAAGCGCTAAATCTGCGCGCGCAACGTCAGGAAATATTAGCGGCGAATATCGCCAATGCCGATACGCCGGGGTATCAGGCGCGCGATATTGATTTTGCCAGTGAGTTAAAAAAAGTGATGGTGCGCGGGCGGGAAGAAACCGGCGGCGTCGCGTTGTCGTTGACTTCCTCTCGCCATATTCCCGCCCAGGCGGTCTCTTCTCCCGCAGTGGATCTGCTTTACCGCGTACCCGATCAGCCTTCTTTGGATGGTAACACCGTAGATATGGACAGGGAACGTACGCAGTTTGCGGATAACAGTCTCAAATATCAGATGGGGCTTACCGTTCTGGGTAGCCAACTCAAAGGCATGATGAATGTGCTACAGGGAGGAAACTAATTCGTGGCGCTGTTAAACATTTTTGATATTGCCGGATCGGCGCTTGCCGCACAGTCCAAGCGGTTGAACGTTGCGGCCAGTAACCTGGCGAATGCGGATAGCGTCACCGGCCCGGACGGACAGCCTTATCGCGCCAAACAGGTGGTTTTTCAGGTGGACGCCGCGCCGGGGCAAGCCACTGGCGGGGTAAAGGTCGCCAGCGTGATTGAAAGTCAGGCACCGGAAAAGCTGGTTTATGAGCCAGGCAATCCGCTGGCGGACGCTAATGGTTACGTCAAAATGCCCAACGTCGATGTGGTCGGCGAAATGGTCAACACGATGTCAGCCTCGCGCAGCTATCAGGCAAATATCGAAGTCCTGAATACCGTAAAAAGCATGATGCTTAAAACGCTGACATTAGGCCAGTAAAGGAGGCGCGTATGTCTATTGCCGTAAATATGAATGACCCGACCAACACGGGCGTCAAAACGACGACCGGCAGCGGGTCGATGACCGGAAGCAACGCTGCCGATCTGCAAAGCAGTTTCCTGACCTTACTGGTCGCGCAATTGAAGAACCAGGACCCGACTAACCCATTACAAAATAATGAGTTAACGACACAGTTGGCGCAAATCAGTACCGTGAGCGGCATTGAAAAACTGAATACGACGCTGGGGGCTATTTCCGGGCAAATCGATAATAGTCAGTCCCTACAGGCGACCACGCTGATTGGACATGGCGTTATGGTGCCTGGCACCACAATTCTGGCGGGTAAAGGCGCGGAAGAAGGGGCCGTGACGTCCACGACGCCGTTTGGCGTGGAATTGCAACAGCCTGCGGACAAAGTGACGGCAACCATTACCGATAAAGATGGCCGGGTGGTACGGACGCTGGAGATCGGTGAGTTGCGAGCCGGGGTACACACCTTTACCTGGGATGGTAAGCAAACGGACGGAACAACGGTACCGAATGGTTCTTACAACATTGCGATTACCGCCAGCAATGGCGGGACGCAACTGGTGGCGCAGCCGCTGCAATTCGCTCTGGTACAGGGCGTGACGAAGGGCAGTAACGGCAACCTGTTGGATCTGGGTACCTACGGCACCACCACACTCGACGAAGTTCGGCAAATAATCTAAGCCCTTACACTTATCAGGAGTCAGTCATGTCTTTTTCTCAAGCGGTTAGCGGCCTGAACGCTGCGGCCACCAACCTTGATGTTATCGGTAATAACATCGCCAACTCCGCCACCTATGGCTTTAAGTCCGGTACGGCATCATTTGCCGATATGTTCGCCGGTTCCAAAGTGGGGCTGGGCGTAAAAGTGGCGGGGATTACCCAGGATTTTACCGACGGTACGACAACGAACACCGGGCGCGGGCTGGATGTCGCGATTAGCCAGAACGGTTTTTTCCGCCTGGTAGACAGCAACGGTTCCGTGTTCTATAGCCGCAACGGCCAGTTCAAACTGGACGAGAACCGTAACCTGGTCAATATGCAGGGGATGCAGTTGACCGGCTATCCGGCCACCGGTACGCCGCCGACCATTCAGCAGGGGGCGAATCCTGCGCCGATCACCATTCCGAACACGCTGATGGCGGCGAAATCGACCACCACCGCGTCAATGCAGATCAACCTGAACTCGACGGATCCTTTACCGTCTAAAACGCCCTTTAGCGTGAGTGATGCGGATTCGTATAACAAAAAAGGCACCGTCACCGTTTATGACAGCCAGGGTAATGCCCATGACATGAACGTCTATTTTGTGAAAACCAAAGATAATGAATGGGCCGTGTACACCCATGACAGCAGCGATCCTACAGCCACAGCGCCAACGACGGCGTCCACTACGCTGAAATTCAATGAAAACGGGATTCTGGAGTCTGGTGGTACGGTTGACGTCGAAACTGGTGAAATTAATGGCGCGACTAAGGCCACCTTCTCCCTCAGTTTCCTTAACTCTATGCAGCAGAACACCGGGGCTAACAACATCGTCGCCACCAATCAGAACGGCTATAAGCCAGGCGACCTGGTGAGCTACCAGATTAACAACGACGGCACCGTGGTTGGCAACTACTCCAACGAGCAGGAGCAGGTGCTGGGGCAGATTGTGCTGGCTAACTTCGCCAACAACGAAGGTCTGGCATCCCAGGGCGATAACGTCTGGGCGGCGACACAGGCCTCCGGGGTTGCGCTGCTGGGGACTGCCGGTTCCGGCAACTTCGGTAAGCTGACGAACGGCGCGCTGGAAGCCTCTAACGTGGATTTGAGTAAAGAGCTGGTGAATATGATCGTCGCGCAGCGTAACTACCAGTCGAATGCGCAGACCATCAAAACCCAGGACCAGATCCTCAATACGCTGGTTAACCTGCGCTAAGCGCCTGACGGGATAGCTTAATGGATCACGCAATTTATACCGCCATGGGGGCGGCCAGCCAGACGCTTAACCAGCAGGCGGTAACGGCCAGCAACCTGGCTAATGCCTCAACGCCGGGCTTTCGCGCGCAGCTTAACGCGCTACGCGCGGTGCCCGTTGATGGCCTCTCTTTAGCAACGCGCACGCTGGTTACGGCGTCGACGCCCGGGGCGGATATGACCCCGGGTCAGTTGGACTACACGTCCCGCCCGCTGGATGTTGCGTTGCAGCAGGACGGCTGGCTGGTGGTGCAAGCGGCGGATGGCGCTGAAGGATATACCCGTAACGGGAATATCCAGGTGGGGCCGACCGGGCAGTTAACCATTCAGGGACATCCGGTTATCGGCGAAGGCGGCCCGATTACCGTTCCTGAAGGGTCGGAAATCACCATTGCGGCAGACGGCACGATCTCCGCGCTCAATCCCGGCGACCCGCCAAACACGGTGGCGCCCGTTGGGCGACTGAAGCTGGTCAAAGCGGAAGGCAATGAGGTGCAGCGGAGCGATGACGGTTTATTCCGCCTTACCGCCGAGGCACAGGCTGAACGCGGGGCGGTACTGGCCGCCGACCCGTCAATTCGCATTATGTCGGGCGTGCTGGAGGGCAGTAACGTCAAGCCGGTTGAGGCCATGACCGACATGATCGCCAACGCACGTCGTTTTGAAATGCAGATGAAGGTTATCACCAGCGTAGATGAGAACGAAGGGCGAGCTAACCAACTGCTGTCGATGAGTTAATACAGGACATTTTATGATCAGTTCATTATGGATCGCCAAAACCGGTCTGGACGCGCAGCAAACCAATATGGATGTGATTGCCAATAACCTGGCAAACGTCAGCACCAATGGTTTTAAGCGTCAGCGCGCGGTATTTGAAGATCTGTTGTATCAGACCATCCGCCAGCCGGGCGCGCAGTCGTCCGAGCAGACGACGCTGCCTTCCGGGCTGCAAATCGGTACCGGCGTGCGTCCGGTCGCCACGGAGCGTCTGCACAGTCAGGGGAACCTGTCGCAGACCAACAACAGTAAAGATGTGGCGATTAAAGGGCAGGGCTTTTTCCAGGTCATGCTGCCGGACGGTACGTCTGCCTATACCCGCGACGGCTCTTTCCAGGTGGATCAGAATGGTCAACTGGTGACGGCGGGCGGTTTTCAGGTGCAGCCGGCAATCACCATTCCGGCCAACGCGTTAAGCATCACGATTGGCCGCGACGGCGTGGTCAGCGTTACCCAGCAGGGGCAGGCCGCGCCGGTTCAGGTCGGGCAGCTTAACCTGACCACCTTTATGAACGACACCGGGCTGGAAAGCATCGGCGAGAACCTCTATATCGAAACGCAATCGTCCGGCGCGCCGAACGAAAGCACGCCGGGGCTCAACGGTGCGGGGTTGTTGTATCAAGGGTATGTCGAAACGTCGAACGTTAACGTGGCGGAAGAGCTGGTGAACATGATTCAGGTTCAACGCGCCTATGAAATTAACAGTAAAGCAGTATCGACGACCGATCAGATGCTGCAGAAACTGACGCAACTCTAAGGGGCCGCCGGTGGGGGATACGCCACCGGCTCCCTGATTTTGAAGATGAAGGTAATGCAAAAATACGCGCTTCACGCTTACCCAGTTATGGCCCTGATGGTCGCGACGCTGACAGGATGCGCCTGGATACCCGCTAAACCGCTCGTGCAGGGGGCGACCACGGCGCAGCCGATACCTGGCCCGGTACCGGTGGCGAATGGCTCCATATTTCAGTCTGCGCAGCCGATTAATTATGGCTATCAGCCGCTTTTTGAAGATCGTCGACCGCGTAATATCGGCGATACGCTCACGATTGTGTTACAGGAAAACGTCAGCGCCAGTAAAAGCTCGTCGGCAAATGCCAGTCGCGACGGCAAAACCAGCTTTGGTTTTGATACGGTACCGCGTTATCTGCAGGGATTATTCGGTAATTCCCGCGCGGATATGGAGGCCTCCGGCGGCAACTCTTTTAACGGTAAAGGCGGCGCGAATGCCAGCAATACCTTTAGCGGCACGCTGACCGTGACCGTCGATCAGGTTCTGGCCAATGGCAATTTACACGTCGTGGGGGAAAAACAGATCGCGATTAATCAGGGAACGGAATTCATCCGCTTCTCCGGCGTGGTAAATCCACGCACCATCAGCGGCAGCAACTCCGTTCCCTCGACACAGGTGGCGGATGCGCGGATTGAATATGTCGGGAACGGCTATATTAACGAAGCGCAAAATATGGGCTGGCTGCAACGTTTCTTCCTTAATTTGTCGCCGATGTAAGCGAGGTGTATGTGTTTAAAGCTCTTGCAGGAATCGTTCTGGCACTGGTTGCCACTTTGGCGCACGCCGAGCGTATCCGGGATCTGACCAGTGTCCAGGGAGTACGGGAAAACTCGCTGATCGGCTACGGGCTGGTGGTCGGGCTGGACGGTACGGGCGACCAGACGACCCAGACGCCATTTACCACCCAGACGCTGAATAACATGCTGTCACAACTGGGGATTACGGTCCCCACCGGCACCAACATGCAGTTGAAAAACGTGGCGGCGGTGATGGTGACGGCGTCGTATCCGCCTTTTGCGCGACAGGGACAAACGATCGATGTCGTCGTTTCCTCAATGGGGAACGCTAAAAGTCTGCGTGGCGGGACGTTATTAATGACGCCGTTAAAAGGGGTGGACAGCCAGGTGTATGCTCTGGCGCAGGGCAATATTCTGGTCGGCGGCGCGGGCGCTTCCGCAGGCGGCAGTAGTGTGCAGGTTAACCAGCTTAATGGCGGGCGCATCACTAACGGCGCGATTATCGAACGCGAGTTGCCGACTCAGTTCGGCGCTGGCAACACCATTAATCTGCAATTGAACGACGAAGATTTTACGATGGCGCAGCAAATTACCGACGCCATCAACCGCGCCCGCGGTTACGGCAGTGCCACTGCGCTTGATGCGCGAACGGTACAGGTACGCGTGCCCAGCGGCAACAGCTCGCAGGTGCGTTTTCTGGCGGACATTCAAAATATGGAAGTCAACGTGACGCCGCAGGATGCAAAAGTCGTGATCAACTCGCGTACCGGTTCGGTGGTCATGAATCGGGAAGTCACGCTGGATAGCTGCGCTGTGGCGCAGGGCAATTTGTCAGTGACAGTCAATCGCCAGCTCAACGTCAACCAGCCGAATACGCCATTTGGCGGCGGGCAGACCGTGGTGACGCCACAGACTCAGATAGATTTGCGTCAGAGCGGCGGATCGCTACAGAGCGTGCGTTCCAGCGCCAATCTGAACAGCGTAGTGCGCGCGCTGAATGCGCTTGGCGCGACGCCGATGGACCTGATGTCGATTTTGCAGTCCATGCAGAGCGCGGGCTGTCTACGCGCCAAACTGGAAATCATCTGATGATCGGAGACGGTAAATTGCTGGCCAGCGCGGCCTGGGATGCGCAATCTCTGAACGAACTGAAAGCGAAAGCGGGCCAGGACCCGGCGGCGAATATCCGTCCTGTGGCCCGTCAGGTGGAAGGGATGTTTGTGCAGATGATGCTGAAAAGTATGCGCGAGGCTTTACCCAAAGATGGTTTATTCAGCAGCGATCAGACGCGTCTGTATACCAGCATGTATGACCAGCAGATCGCCCAGCAGATGACCGCCGGTAAGGGACTGGGGCTGGCGGATATGATGGTTAAACAGATGACGGGCGAGCAGACGATGCCTGCGGATGACGCGCCGCAAGTACCGCTTAAATTCTCCCTGGAGACGGTAAACAGCTATCAAAATCAGGCGCTGACCCAACTGGTGCGCAAAGCCATCCCGAAAACGCCGGATAGCAGTGATGCGCCGCTCTCCGGCGACAGTAAAGACTTTCTGGCCCGGCTTTCGCTCCCGGCGAGGCTGGCCAGCGAACAAAGCGGGGTGCCGCATCATCTGATTCTGGCTCAGGCGGCGCTGGAGTCCGGCTGGGGGCAGCGGCAAATCCTGCGGGAGAATGGCGAACCCAGCTATAACGTATTTGGCGTGAAAGCGACCGCCAGTTGGAAAGGGCCGGTGACGGAAATCACCACCACTGAATACGAAAATGGCGAAGCGAAAAAAGTGAAAGCGAAATTCCGCGTCTATAACTCGTATCTGGAGGCGTTATCGGATTATGTCGCGCTGTTAACGCGTAACCCACGCTACGCTGCCGTGACCACTGCCGCCACGGCAGAGCAGGGCGCAGTGGCCCTGCAAAACGCCGGATACGCCACTGACCCGAATTACGCGCGTAAATTGACCAGCATGATTCAGCAGTTGAAAGCGATGAGTGAAAAGGTCAGCAAAACCTACAGCGCGAATCTCGACAATCTCTTTTAAATTGCTCAAGTCCACGTAGTCGCTGCCGATAACAACGAGTATTGAAGGATTAAAAGGAACCATCATGTCCAGCTTGATTAATCACGCCATGAGCGGACTTAACGCCGCGCAGGCCGCGTTAAATACGGTCAGTAATAACATCAACAATTATAACGTTGCGGGTTATACCCGGCAGACAACTATTCTGGCGCAGGCAAACAGTACGTTAGGGGCTGGCGGCTGGATAGGTAATGGCGTTTACGTTTCAGGCGTACAGCGCGAATATGATGCGTTTATCACTAATCAGCTACGCGGCGCGCAAAACCAGAGCAGCGGCTTAACCACGCGCTATGAACAAATGTCGAAAATCGACAACCTGCTGGCTGATAAATCCAGCTCGCTGTCTGGTTCGTTGCAGAGTTTTTTTACCAGCCTGCAAACGTTAGTCAGTAATGCGGAAGATCCTGCGGCGCGTCAGGCGCTGATTGGTAAAGCGGAAGGGCTGGTAAACCAGTTCAAAACCACCGATCAGTATCTGCGCGATCAGGATAAACAGGTCAATATCGCGATTGGCTCCAGCGTGGCGCAAATCAACAATTACGCGAAGCAGATAGCTAACCTGAACGATCAAATCTCCCGTATGACGGGCGTAGGCGCGGGCGCATCGCCGAACGACCTGCTCGATCAGCGTGATCAGTTGGTCAGCGAGCTTAACAAGATCGTTGGCGTCGAGGTGAGTGTACAGGACGGCGGCACCTATAACCTGACGATGGCCAATGGCTATACGCTGGTGCAGGGGTCGACGGCGCGTCAGTTGGCGGCGGTTCCCTCCAGTGCCGACCCGACGCGAACGACTGTCGCTTATGTCGATGAGGCCGCCGGTAACATCGAAATTCCGGAAAAGTTGTTGAACACCGGTTCGCTCGGCGGATTACTGACGTTCCGTTCTCAGGATCTGGATCAGACTCGTAATACGCTGGGCCAGTTGGCATTGGCGTTTGCCGATGCGTTTAACGCGCAGCATACCAAAGGTTATGACGCCGACGGCAATAAAGGGAAAGACTTCTTTAGCATTGGCTCGCCGGTGGTATATAGCAACAGTAATAATGCCGATAAAACGGTATCGCTAACCGCTAAGGTGGTCGACAGCACGAAGGTTCAGGCGACGGATTATAAGATTGTTTTTGACGGTACAGACTGGCAGGTTACTCGCACTGCGGATAACACCACCTTCACGGCGACAAAAGATGCTGACGGAAAACTGGAGATTGACGGTCTTAAAGTGACGGTAGGAACCGGCGCACAGAAAAACGACAGTTTTCTTCTCAAGCCGGTCAGCAATGCTATCGTCGACATGAACGTTAAAGTGACAAATGAAGCCGAGATTGCGATGGCGTCTGAGTCAAAACTCGATCCTGATGTGGATACCGGCGACAGCGATAACCGCAATGGTCAGGCATTGCTGGACTTACAAAACAGCAATGTCGTGGGCGGCAACAAAACCTTTAACGATGCTTATGCCACGTTGGTCAGCGATGTGGGTAACAAAACGTCAACGCTGAAAACCAGCAGCACCACGCAGGCGAATGTGGTTAAACAGCTTTATAAACAGCAACAGTCGGTTTCCGGCGTTAACCTCGACGAAGAGTACGGCAATTTGCAGCGTTATCAGCAGTATTATCTGGCGAATGCGCAAGTATTGCAGACCGCGAATGCGCTGTTTGATGCGTTACTGAATATTCGCTAAAGGAGAAGGATGACATGCGTATCAGTACCCAGATGATGTACGAACAAAATATGAGCGGCATCACTAATTCTCAGGCCGAATGGATGAAGCTGGGCGAGCAGATGTCTACCGGTAAGCGCGTTACCAACCCATCTGACGATCCGATCGCCGCGTCGCAGGCGGTAGTACTCTCTCAGGCGCAGGCGCAGAATAGCCAGTACGCCCTGGCGCGTACGTTTGCCACCCAAAAAGTGTCGCTGGAAGAAAGCGTACTCAGTCAGGTGACGACGGCGATTCAAACCGCGCAGGAAAAAATCGTCTATGCCGGAAACGGCACATTAAGCGACGATGACCGCGCGTCACTGGCGACGGATTTACAGGGGATCCGCGATCAGCTGATGAACCTGGCAAACAGCACTGACGGCAATGGTCGCTATATCTTTGCCGGATATAAAACGGAAGCGGCGCCATTCGACCAGGCGACAGGTGGTTATCATGGTGGCGAGAAAAGTGTTACCCAGCAGGTGGATTCCGCACGCACGATGGTAATTGGCCATACGGGAGCGCAAATTTTTAATAGCATCACCAGCAATGCGGTGCCGGAACCGGATGGCTCGGACTCCGAAAAGAATCTGTTTGTCATGCTCGATACGGCAATTGCCGCGCTCAATACCCCGGTGGAAGGCAATGACGTGGAAAAAGAAAAGGCCGCTGCCGCCATTGATAAAACCAATCGCGGCTTAAAAAATTCGCTTAATAACGTCCTGACCGTTCGTGCGGAACTGGGAACGCAACTGAGCGAACTCAGTACGCTGGATTCACTGGGAAGCGACCGTGCGCTGGGACAGAAGCTGCAGATGAGCAACCTGGTAGATGTGGACTGGAACTCGGTCATCTCCTCCTACGTCATGCAACAGGCGGCATTACAGGCGTCCTATAAAACGTTTACCGACATGCAGGGAATGTCGCTTTTCCAGTTGAACCGGTAACGCCTCTTTTGAAACATATCACGAAACTGGATATGTTTTGTCTGCCCGCGCCATCCACCCCGGCGCGGGCATTTTTTTAGTCGTCATTGAGTGGTCATATTGTCGCGCCCGTAGCGACGCCATCCGTACGTACTATCCCGCCCGACCTCATGACTAAAAGACGCCATGGGGTGAGGCATCGCCCTGTAAGGGGCATAAAAAAGCCGACCTGGCGGTCGGCTTTGTGTCAGCATTTACATCATTCTACCGGCTGCGGGCGTGTCGCCGGGGCGCTGGCGTGGCGTGTGGCGCTGTGTCCGCCTGCTGCGCCTTTACCTTCAAAGTGGAAGGAAGGGCGCTGCCAGTCGCTATGGTGCGGGGTTTCCGGCACATATTCCGGCGCTGGCGCACGCGTCATCGGCGCGCTGGCGTGGTTATGATCGTCAACGCAGACAACGTCCTGCGGCTTTTCCACCACCTGGGCCGGTGCGATAACGGTTTCTTTTGCCGTATGCTCCACAACAGACGCTTCCGCTTTTGTCTCTTCTTCTGGCTCGACAACGACAACATCAGCTACGTTTTCAGCCACCGTAATGGACGCGTCGGCGGTTTCTGCTACCGGTTCGGCGTCAGCAATAACCTCTTGCGCTTCCGGCGTATCGCTTTCGGCAATCAGTTGCGGCTGTTCATCAACTGGCGCGGCAATCACTTCCGGATGTGTTGTCTCGACCTCGACGACTTCCGGCGCCTGTGGTTCGGCGACGGTCTGCGGCTCAACGGCAACGTTTTCTACCGCCTGTACCGACGCTTGTGGTTCTAACGCCACGGTCGCAGCGATAACCTGCGGTTCAGCGACAACCGGTTGTGGCAGCGCCAGATCTGCTTCACGCTGCTCGTCAACAACCTGCGTTTCCTGAGGACGGACAATCGGGTAGCGGATCCAGACTTTACCGGACGCCATTTCTGGCGACGCGCAGGCGACGGTTAGCGGCATCGGCGATTGTGTCGGGTAGCGCTCGTCACGATAGCGACGGCGACGCTGACCGCTTACGCGCAGGTGGCGCGGAGAACGGCGGGAGCGACGCGGCATACCGGTATTATCGCGAGGTTCTACGCTATCATCCTGCTCCGGCGCGATATCGGCAACGACAGGTAAATCAACTTTCGCCAGCTCGGTACGTGGCGCTGGAACGGGCTGTTCAACGTTTTCAACCGGGCGTGGTTCGTCGACGACGACCGGCGTATCAACCGTTTCAACCACTGCGCTGTTGGTAAAGCGGACTTTCTGATTAAGCTGACGCTGCTTGCGGCGCGGCTGAACCTGCTGAACGCGTTCTTCCTGCTCGGTCTCCTGGACAGGCTGTTCTTCGCGGTTAAGCGCTTTTACTTCCTGCTGCGCCTGGCGTTTGTCATCATTGCGGCGGCGGCTGCGTTCGCGACGCGGCGTCTGTTGCTGCTCATCGCCGGTTTTCACTTTTTCCGCCGTCTCCTGCTGGCGGGTATCGCGCGCTTCCGCATTTTGCTGCTGCGCCTGGCGACGGTTACGACGATTATCGTCGCGGCTCTCGCCGCCGTCACGTCCGGCACGGTTATCACGGGTGTCGCGGCGTTCGTTACGATCGCGACGGTTGTTCTGCCGTGGCTTACGACGATCCTGCTGACGCTCCGCTTTTTCTTCCGCTTTCGGCGCGGCTGTTTCGACGGTTTTCGTTTCTTCATCACCGCTGAACAGTTGTTTCAGCGCGTTAAGGAAGCGGCTAAACAGACCCGGCTGGGCAGGCTGCGCGGTGGCAACATTCTCCTTTTTCGCCGTGGCGACGCTAACCGCCGGTTCGACAGGCGTCGGCGCCGGAGGCACATCTGGCATAGCGAATGTCGCCAGCGCAGGCTGTTCCGGGCGTTTACGCTCGGCGTACTCTTCTTCAGAAGGCAGCGCCATTGCTTCTTCGTGCAGCTTCGGCAGCATGTAGCTCAGGGTCGGCGTTTCTTCCCCTTTGCGTACGCGCAGCACGGAATAGTGCGGCGTTTCCATCTGATCGTTCGGGACGATGACACAGCGGACGCCATCCTGACGCGTCTCAATAGCGTTCACTGCCGTCCGTTTTTCGTTAAGCAGATAAGAGGCGATCGGCACCGGAACAATGGCATGGACTTCCTGCGTATTCTCTTTCAGCGCTTCTTCTTCAATCAGGCGCAGAATGGACAGCGACAGAGATTCGTTATCGCGCACGGTGCCGGTACCGCTACAGCGCGGACACACGTGATGGCTGGATTCGCCCAGCGACGGGCTCAGGCGCTGACGCGACATTTCGAGCAGGCCGAAGCGGGAAATATGGCTAATCTGAATACGCGCCCGGTCCTGACGCACCGCTTCACGCAGACGGTTTTCTACCGCGCGCTGGTGACGTACCGGCGTCATATCGATAAAGTCGATAACGATCAGGCCGCCCAGGTCGCGCAGACGCAACTGGCGGGCAATCTCATCGGCCGCTTCAAGGTTGGTGTTGAACGCGGTCTCTTCGATGTCGCCGCCGCGGGTTGCACGCGCGGAGTTGATGTCGATGGCGGTCAGCGCTTCGGTGCTGTCGATAACGATAGAACCACCGGAGGGCAGGCGCACTTCACGCTGGAACGCTGACTCGATCTGCGATTCAATCTGGTAGTGGCTGAACAGCGGAATTTCACCGGTGTACAGTTTGATTTTGCTGCTGAAATCCGGGCGGCCCAACGCGGCGATGTGCTGACGCGCCATTTCCATCACTTTTGGATTGTCGATCAGGATTTCACCGATATCCTGACGCAGATAGTCGCGAAACGCGCGTACGATGACGTTGCTTTCCTGATGGATCAGGAACGGCGCGGGACGGCTTTCAGCGGCTTTCTGAATGGCTTCCCAGTGTTTCAGGCGGAAGCTTAAATCCCACTGCAACGCTTCGGCGGATTTACCCACGCCCGCGGTACGCACGATAAGCCCCATCCCTTCAGGAAGTTCCAGGCTGGCCAACGCTTCTTTTAACTCGGTACGATCGTCGCCTTCAATGCGACGGGAAATACCACCCGCGCGCGGGTTATTCGGCATCAGTACCAGGTAGCTGCCCGCCAGACTGATAAAGGTGGTTAACGCCGCGCCTTTGTTGCCGCGCTCTTCTTTATCGATTTGAACAATGACTTCCTGGCCTTCACGTAACACGTCTTTAATGTTCGGGCGACCATGAGCGCTGTAGTTAGCGGGGAAATATTCGCGGGCAATTTCTTTTAACGGGAGGAAACCGTGGCGTTCTGCGCCGTAATCAACAAAAGCCGCTTCCAGGCTCGGTTCAATACGGGTAATTTTGCCTTTATAGATGTTCGCTTTTTTCTGCTCGTGTCCGGGGCTTTCTATATCCAGATCGTACAGACGCTGCCCATCTACAAGGGCGACGCGCAACTCTTCCTGCTGAGTTGCGTTGATTAACATTCTTTTCATCGTAACTTACTCATTATTCTTACGTTGACGACTAAGCTGCGGGCATGGTGACGCCTTACCGGGCATGAACCGATGGCCTCGTGACTATTTCGCGTCGCCAACCTCACGGTTATCGTCAGCTCAAAGAGGCGCAGAGTGTCGGTTGCCTGTATTTCATACGGAAACACAGCGCAATTATCAGGGAAGCAGCCTGGGCATTACTCTCCAGAGAAGATCCTATCTACCGGTAAGGACTGCAACCCGCAGCCCGCTAACTGTCTGAAAAATCAATACGTCTTACGCCATTGCTGCGTTGATGATCGGTCAGACAAAATGGGTTATTCCGCTAAACTTTTTGTTTTAACAAGTTTCGGTGCGGAAACCGCATCATTATTCCACTGCTAACCTTGTTATAGCAAGATGACTTTTACCATTTATCACCCGCTTACTCACAGTTTTTTCACCAGCATGAGCCGATCGCTTTAATAACCAGCAAAACCGCAGTGAAAAATGTTCATCCACTGGCATAGACGTCTCTATAAGCATAGAAAAATGTGTGGCGCGAATCTCACAGGCTATTTAGAATCGCCCCCCATGAAAACAGAAACGCCATCCGTAAAAATTGTTGCCATCGCCGCTGACGAAGCGGGGCAACGCATTGATAACTTTTTGCGCACCCAACTGAAAGGGGTACCAAAAAGTATGATTTATCGCATCTTGCGTAAAGGCGAGGTGCGGGTGAATAAAAAACGCATCAAACCGGAATACAAACTGGAAGCGGGTGATGAAGTCCGCATTCCGCCGGTTCGCGTTGCTGAACGCGAAGAAGAGGCCGTGTCGCCGCATTTGCAAAAAGTGGCGGCGTTGGCGGACGTCATTTTGTATGAAGACGACCATATTCTGGTGCTGAATAAACCTTCCGGCACCGCCGTACACGGTGGGAGCGGGTTAAGTTTTGGCGTCATCGAAGGGCTGCGGGCGTTGCGTCCGGAAACGCGATTCCTGGAACTGGTGCATCGTCTTGACCGCGATACCTCCGGCGTGCTGTTGGTGGCGAAAAAACGCTCCGCGCTGCGTTCGCTGCATGAGCAACTGCGCGAAAAGGGAATGCAGAAAGATTATCTGGCGCTGGTGCGCGGCCAGTGGCAATCGCACGTTAAAACCGTACAGGCGCCATTATTAAAGAACATTCTGCAAAGCGGCGAACGCATTGTTCGCGTGAGCCAGGAAGGTAAACCGTCAGAAACGCGCTTCAAGGTGGAAGAGCGCTATGCCTTCGCCACGCTGGTGCGCTGTAGCCCGGTGACCGGACGTACGCATCAGATTCGTGTGCATACCCAGTATGCCGGTCACCCTATTGCGTTCGACGATCGCTACGGCGACCGTGAGTTTGATCAACAGCTTACCGAAGCGGGAACCGGTCTTAAACGTCTCTTTCTGCACGCCGCGGCGCTGAAGTTCACGCATCCGGGAACGGGCGATGTCATGCGCATTGAAGCGCCGATGGATAAGCAATTGAAGCGCTGCCTTGAAGTATTACGTAGTAAAGTCTGATGCGCGTTGCTTATCAGGCCTACAATCGTGTGATGCACCGTAGGCCTGATAAGACGCATCGCGTCTCCATCAGGCAGATTAATCAGGCATTCAGTGGGTTCATCTCTTCCCGCCGCAGCATTTGACACAACGCGATCAGCGGCAAACCGATCAAGGTATTTGGGTCACGACCCTCCAGGCGCTCAAATAATGCAATGCCTAAACCCTCGCTTTTAAAACTTCCCGCGCAGTGCAGCGGATGCTCTTTGCGGACATAGTCGTCTATTTCCGCTTCGCTTAAATGGCGAAAATGAACGTCAAAAGGCTCCACTTCGGTTTGTAAGTGCCCGGAGGCGGAGTTATACAATGCCAGTCCGGTATAAAACGTCACAATATTTCCGCTGGCTTTGGCTAATTGCTGACGCGCTTTTTCTTCCGTCAGCGGTTTGCCGGTGATTTCACCGTCCAGAACACAAATTTGGTCGGAGCCAATAATCAAATGATTCGGGAAACGCGCGGCGAGCGATTGCGCCTTCGCCTGCGCCAGCCGCAGCACCAACTGACGCGGCGCTTCGCCCGGCATGGGGGTTTCATCAACATCCGGCGCGGCGCATTCGAAAGGAATCGTCAGCTTTTCCAGCAGCGCGCGACGCCAGGGAGAGGTAGACGCAAGAATGAGACGGGGCATATTTTTTCCCTCAGATATAGCGTAATGATGAGAGCCATCTTAAACTATGCTCTTCGGTCTTCAAGCCTGTCATACTGACTCGTCTTGAGCGAAAATAAGTCTGTAACCCGCAATGTGTGCGAATTATTGGCAAAAGGCAACCGCAGGCTGCCTTTTTCTTTGACTATATGACGTTACGAAGTTAATATGCGCGCCCTATGCAAAAGGTAAAATTACCCCTGACTCTTGATCCGGTTCGTACCGCTCAAAAACGCCTTGATTACCAGGGTATCTATACCCCCGATCAGGTTGAGCGCGTCGCCGAATCTGTAGTCAGTGTGGACAGTGATGTGGAATGCTCCATGTCGTTCGCTATCGATAACCAGCGTCTCGCCGTTTTAACCGGCGATGCGGTCGTTACGGTGTCGCTCGAATGCCAGCGTTGCGGGAAACCGTTTACCCATCAGGTTCACACAACGTATTGTTTTAGCCCTGTCCGTTCCGACGAGCAGGCTGAAGCACTGCCGGAAGCGTATGAGCCGATTGAGGTAAACGAATTCGGCGAAATCGATCTGCTGGCGACGGTTGAAGATGAAATCATCCTCGCCTTGCCGGTAGTTCCGGTGCATGATTCTGAACACTGTGAAGTGTCCGAGGCGGACATGGTCTTTGGCGAACTGCCTGATGAAGCGCAAAAGCCAAACCCATTTGCCGTATTAGCCAGCTTAAAGCGTAAGTAATAGGTCTTCCCCGCGGACGCAGGGATAAACCGTAATTGAGGAGTAAGGTCCATGGCCGTACAACAGAATAAACCAACCCGTTCCAAACGTGGCATGCGTCGTTCCCATGACGCTCTGACCGCAGTCACCAGCCTGTCTGTAGACAAAACTTCTGGTGAAAAACACCTGCGTCACCACATCACTGCCGACGGTTACTACCGCGGCCGTAAGGTCATCGCTAAGTAATCGCGCGATACTCGATGCCTTTTGCATCACAGGCGTGCCTGTGGTGTAAAAGCCGAAGAGTACAAGCGTGATAAAGCTTAGTGAGGA
Source organism: Salmonella sp. 741265055_HSA (assembly GCF_046569525.1). Classification (NCBI taxonomy): domain Bacteria; kingdom Pseudomonadati; phylum Pseudomonadota; class Gammaproteobacteria; order Enterobacterales; family Enterobacteriaceae; genus Salmonella; species Salmonella sp. 741265055_HSA. The sequence continues at coordinate 53,414 of NZ_JBKFSQ010000010.1, forward strand.
TTTCTCCGCGTAAGCGGAGAACACCGAACCAGGCAGCGACGATACCTTGACACGTCTAACCCTGGCGTTAGATGTCATGGGGGGCGATTTTGGTCCTTCCGTGACGGTGCCTGCAGCATTGCAGGCACTGAACGCTAATTCGCAGCTCACTCTTCTTTTAGTCGGGAATCCCGATATTATCACGCCATTACTTGCCAAAGCTGACTTTGAACAACGTTCGCGTCTGCAGATTATCCCTGCACAGTCAGTTATTGCCAGTGATGCCCGGCCTTCGCAGGCGATCCGCGCCAGTCGCGGGACATCCATGCGTGTGGCCCTGGAGCTTGTGAAAGAAGGCCGAGCCGAAGCTTGCGTTAGCGCCGGTAATACCGGGGCGCTGATGGGGCTGGCGAAATTATTGCTCAAGCCTCTTGAGGGGATTGAGCGTCCGGCGTTGGTGACGGTATTACCGCACCAGCAAAAGGGCAAAACGGTAGTGCTTGATTTGGGGGCCAACGTCGACTGCGACAGTACCATGCTGGTGCAGTTTGCCGTGATGGGCGCCGTTTTGGCGGAAGAGGTCGTCGGGATCAAAAATCCCCGCGTGGCGCTACTCAATATCGGGGAAGAAGAAACCAAAGGCCTCGACAGTATTCGCGAAGCCTCTTTAATGTTAAAAACAGTCCCAACCATCAATTACATCGGCTACCTTGAGGCGAATGAGTTACTGACGGGAAAAACCGATGTACTGGTGTGTGACGGCTTTACAGGCAATGTCACACTTAAAACGATGGAGGGGGTTGTCAGGATGTTCCTTTCACTGCTGAAATCACAGGGCGAGGGGAAAAAACGGTCGTGGTGGCTGCTGTTATTAAAACGTTGGTTACAAAAAAGCCTGACGAGGCGATTCAGTCACCTCAACCCCGACCAGTATAATGGCGCCTGTCTGTTAGGATTGCGCGGCACGGTGATAAAAAGTCATGGTGCGGCCAATCAGCGAGCATTTGCAGTCGCGATTGAACAGGCAGTGCAGGCGGTGCAGCGACAAGTTCCTCAGCGAATTGCCGCTCGCCTGGAATCTGTATACCCAGCCGGATTTGAACCGCTGGACGATGGCAAAGGCGTAAACCTGCGGGCGCACAGATAATATCGCTGTCTCCCCGGCGCCGCCAGCGTGCCAGACGTTTACAGGTAACGGTATATAACCGAAAAGTGACTGAGCGTACATGTATACGAAGATTATTGGTACTGGCAGCTATCTGCCCGAACAAGTGCGGACTAACGCCGATCTGGAAAAAATGGTTGAAACCTCTGACGAGTGGATTGTCACTCGTACAGGTATTCGTGAACGCCATATCGCGGCGCCGAATGAAACTGTCGCGACGATGGGCTTTACCGCTGCGAATCGCGCGATTGAGATGGCGGGGATCGATAAAGACCAAATTGGCTTGATTGTGGTCGCTACCACATCAGCAACGCATGCATTTCCAAGCGCGGCATGTCAGATTCAAAGTATGCTCGGTATTAAAGGTTGCCCGGCGTTTGATGTCGCGGCAGCGTGCGCAGGTTTCACCTACGCGTTAAGCATCGCCGACCAGTACGTTAAATCCGGCGCGGTTAAACACGCGCTGGTGGTCGGTTCCGATGTATTAGCCCGCACTTGCGATCCTGGCGATCGCGGTACGATCATTATTTTCGGCGATGGCGCAGGCGCGGCCGTACTGAGCGCTTCTGAAGAACCGGGTATTATCTCCACTCATCTTCATGCCGATGGCCGTTACGGTGAATTACTGACCCTGCCGAATGCCGATCGCGTAAATCCGGATAACCCGATTTACCTGACGATGGCGGGCAATGAAGTCTTTAAAGTGGCGGTCACTGAACTGGCGCATATTGTCGATGAGACGCTGGCGGCTAATAACCTGGATCGCTCAGAACTCGATTGGCTGGTGCCGCATCAGGCTAACCTGCGTATCATTAGCGCGACAGCGAAAAAACTCGGCATGTCGATGGACAATGTCGTCGTCACGCTGGACAGGCACGGCAATACCTCCGCGGCTTCTGTGCCGTGCGCGCTGGATGAAGCCGTGCGTGACGGGCGAATTAAAGCCGGTCAGCTGGTATTGCTTGAAGCCTTCGGGGGTGGATTCACCTGGGGCTCCGCGCTGATTCGTTTCTAGTATAAGGATTTAAACATGACGCAATTTGCATTTGTGTTCCCCGGTCAGGGTTCTCAGAGCGTTGGGATGTTGGCCGAGATGGCGGCAAATTACCCTATCGTAGAAGAAACGTTTGCTGAAGCTTCTGCGGCTCTGGGATATGATCTGTGGGCGCTCACCCAGCAAGGTCCAGCGGAAGAGCTGAATAAAACCTGGCAGACGCAGCCGGCGTTATTAACCGCTTCCGTCGCGCTTTGGCGCGTTTGGCAGCAGCAGGGCGGTAAAATGCCTGCGTTAATGGCAGGTCACAGCCTGGGCGAATATTCCGCGCTGGTTTGCGCCGGCGTCATCAACTTTGCTGATGCCGTTCGTCTGGTGGAAATGCGCGGTAAATTCATGCAGGAAGCGGTTCCGGAAGGTACTGGCGGCATGTCTGCGATCATCGGGCTGGATGATGCCTCTATTGCTAAAGCCTGTGAAGAATCTGCTGAAGGGCAGGTTGTTTCTCCGGTTAACTTTAACTCGCCGGGACAGGTGGTCATCGCCGGGCATAAAGAGGCGGTAGAACGCGCGGGCGCAGCCTGTAAAGCCGCTGGCGCGAAACGCGCGCTGCCGCTGCCGGTGAGCGTACCGTCGCACTGCGCGCTGATGAAACCAGCGGCAGATAAGCTGGCGGTTGAATTAGCCAAAATTACCTTTAGCGCGCCAACGGTGCCGGTAGTGAACAACGTTGACGTGAAATGTGAAACCGATGCCGCCGCTATCCGCGATGCGCTGGTTCGTCAATTGTACAATCCGGTACAGTGGACGAAGAGCGTGGAATTTATCGCGGCGCAGGGCGTTGAACATCTTTATGAAGTGGGTCCAGGTAAAGTCCTCACTGGTCTGACGAAACGTATTGTCGACACCCTGACAGCGTCGGCGCTGAACGAGCCGGCGGCGCTGTCTGCGGCACTTACGCAATAAAAGAGGAAAACCATGAGCTTTGAAGGAAAGATTGCGCTGGTGACTGGTGCAAGCCGTGGCATAGGCCGCGCAATTGCAGAGACTCTCGTTGCCCGCGGCGCGAAAGTTATCGGGACTGCGACCAGTGAAAATGGTGCGAAGAACATTAGCGACTATTTAGGTGCTAACGGGAAAGGTTTGATGTTGAATGTGACCGATCCTGCATCTATTGAATCTGTTCTGGAAAATATTCGTGCAGAATTTGGTGAAGTGGATATCCTGGTTAATAATGCCGGTATCACTCGTGATAATCTGTTGATGCGAATGAAAGATGATGAGTGGAACGATATTATCGAAACCAATTTATCATCCGTTTTCCGCCTGTCAAAAGCGGTAATGCGCGCTATGATGAAAAAGCGTTGTGGTCGCATTATCACTATTGGTTCTGTGGTTGGTACCATGGGAAATGCAGGTCAGGCAAACTACGCTGCGGCGAAAGCGGGCCTGATCGGTTTCAGTAAATCACTGGCGCGTGAAGTTGCGTCCCGTGGTATTACTGTTAATGTTGTGGCTCCGGGTTTTATTGAAACGGACATGACGCGTGCGCTGTCTGACGATCAGCGTGCGGGTATCCTGGCACAGGTGCCTGCGGGTCGCCTCGGCGGCGCTCAGGAAATCGCCAGTGCGGTTGCATTTTTAGCCTCTGACGAAGCGAGTTACATCACTGGTGAGACTCTGCACGTCAACGGCGGAATGTACATGGTTTAATCACGATTGAAAAATATTTGCGTTATTAGGGCGAAAGGTCGCAAAATAACGTAAAATCGTGGTAAGACCTGCCGGGATTTAGTTGCAAATTTTTCAACATTTTATACACTACGAAAACCATCGCGAAAGCGAGTTTTGATAGGAAATTTAAGAGTATGAGCACTATCGAAGAACGCGTTAAGAAAATTATCGGCGAACAGCTGGGCGTTAAGCAGGAAGAAGTAACCAACAATGCTTCTTTCGTTGAAGACCTGGGCGCAGATTCTCTTGACACCGTTGAGCTGGTAATGGCTCTGGAAGAAGAGTTTGATACTGAGATTCCGGACGAAGAAGCTGAGAAAATCACCACCGTTCAGGCTGCCATTGATTACATCAACGGCCACCAGGCGTAAGTGAACATCTCCAGGCGGTCGTTCGACCGCCTGAGTTTTATCTTTTTGTCCCACTAGAATCATTTTCCCTCCCTGGAGGACAACCGTGTCTAAGCGTCGTGTAGTTGTGACCGGACTGGGCATGTTGTCTCCTGTCGGCAATACCGTAGAGTCTACCTGGAAAGCTCTCCTTGCCGGTCAGAGTGGCATCAGCCTGATCGACCATTTCGATACTAGCGCCTATGCAACGAAATTTGCTGGCTTAGTAAAGGATTTTAACTGTGATGACATTATCTCGCGCAAAGAACAGCGCAAGATGGATGCCTTCATTCAATATGGAATTGTCGCTGGCGTACAGGCCATGCAGGATTCTGGCCTTGAAGTGACGGAAGAGAACGCAAGCCGTATTGGCGCCGCTATCGGCTCCGGTATCGGTGGTCTCGGTCTGATCGAAGAAAACCACAGTTCGCTGGTAAAAGGCGGACCGCGTAAGATTAGCCCGTTCTTCGTCCCGTCGACGATTGTTAACATGGTAGCAGGCCATCTGACTATCATGTATGGTCTGCGTGGGCCAAGCATCTCTATTGCGACTGCCTGTACTTCAGGCGTGCATAACATCGGCCATGCCGCGCGTATCATCGCCTATGGTGATGCGGACGCGATGGTGGCAGGTGGCGCAGAAAAAGCCAGTACGCCGCTGGGCGTAGGTGGTTTTGGCGCAGCGCGCGCGCTGTCGACCCGCAACGATAACCCACAGGCGGCGAGCCGTCCGTGGGATAAAGAACGCGATGGTTTTGTACTGGGCGACGGTGCCGGTATGTTGGTGCTTGAAGAGTACGAACATGCAAAAGCGCGTGGTGCGAAAATCTATGCTGAAATCGTCGGCTTTGGTATGAGCAGCGATGCTTACCATATGACGTCGCCGCCGGAAAATGGCGCAGGCGCTGCGCTGGCGATGGTTAACGCGTTGCGTGATGCCGCGATTGAGCCTGCTCAGATTGGCTACGTTAACGCGCACGGCACGTCGACGCCTGCCGGCGACAAAGCTGAGACGCAGGCGGTTAAGTCAGTCTTTGGCGATGCCGCAAACCGAGTGATGGTGAGCTCGACCAAATCGATGACCGGCCATCTGTTGGGCGCCGCAGGCGCAGTAGAGTCTATTTTCTCTATTCTGGCGCTGCGCGATCGGGCCATTCCGCCAACCATTAATCTGGATAACCCGGATGAAGGTTGCGATCTGGACTTCGTGCCGCATGAAGCGCGCCAGGTAAGCGAACTGGAGTACGCTCTGTGTAACTCCTTTGGCTTTGGCGGTACTAACGGTTCGTTGATTTTCAAACGTATCTAGTCAGTACTGTTATGAATAAAAAAGCGGAGCGTCAGGCGCTCCGCTTTTTTACGTATTCTTGATCTGAAGGCTACTGGTACGTAAAGGTTAGTTGGACGACAGTCTTGAATTCCCCTGACGTTACGCGACCCGTCGGTGTGTACATGCGCGCAGAGAGTGGGAAAACGGCCCGGTGGTCATTGTCGTTCACATTCACGGTCAGCGCATCCGCCGGTGAGATTTCCGTCCGGTGATCGCGGGTCATAATTTCCAGTGCCATACCGGTAGCGCTGCCCTGGCTGTTAGCGAATTTGGTGGTATTGTCAGTGTCGGCATCACCGCTGAACAGGGCAGTCACCTGAGTGGTTGATGGCGGGCAGGAGGAGAGGGTCAGTTCAAAATCCTGCCACTCACTGGTATCGCCCACCTTAAGGTAATCAACGGCGCGAGCCTGCTGGAACGTGACCGTCTGTTCCTTTGTGCCCGTATCCACGATGCAGGCAGAAGCAATTACTGTACCGCTCAGGTTAATATCGGTTGCCTGCACGGAATAAATACTGCTTGCCGCCCATAGACAGGCCAACGCGGGGAGCAGTTTATTTATCTGTTGCGCCATTGTCCCGTCCTGGGTTACTGGTAGGTGAAAGTTGCCTGTACCTGGCCCTCGATGGTGCCTGGCATCACGAGGCCTGTTGCCACTGCACGGGAGCGCAGTTTCAGGTCATAGGCATGCGTGTCGGATGAGATTGCGATGTTCTTCAGAGCAGCACCATTTTTATAGGCGTGCTCGCTTTTGTCATCCGTCAACTCAAGCTTCAGGTTGGTGGCCGTGCCGGTATTTTTGTAGAAGTCTGTATCCGTGTCGGCGGTACCAGCAAAGGCTACGCTAAATGAGGTGGTGGAGGCCGGACAATCAGTGAGCGTCAATGTCTTTTCAGTCCATGGGGTAGTGCTGCCACTTGTTTCCAGAGTATTGGCCTGAATCTCGGTCCCCAAATTAATAGCGAGAGATTCATCGCCGCCGTTAACCACACAAGGTGAGGCGATAACGGTACCGGTAATATCAATATTGACCGCCTGGCTGGATGAGGAAAATAACCCACCAAGCGCAATGATGAATACCACTATTTTTTTCCTGTTTGTAACGATCATATATAGTCCCTATTAGTTGTAAGTAACTTTAAGCTCAATGGCTGTTTTGACCTTACCCGCAGTTACGCTTTCAGCATCATCTATAAAATAAGACACTTTAAAGTCAGGCAACGCATAATTCCCGGAGCCGTTATAATTCTGAATCGCGATCGCTGAATTAATTGTATGAGGCGTACCATCGGTATTCTGTATCTGCACATAAACATTTTTCGCGTAGGTATCACCCGTTACAGTATTAAGAACCCCATTGGCCTCGTCGTGGGCTCCATAGACTGCGGAAAAATTATAAGAGATACCATTGATGGCCCCTGGGCAGTTTGTGAGCGTTATCGTCGGTGCCTGAATACTATTTTGTGCACCCGTTTTTAGGTTATTCCCATAAAGTGGGTTGAGTTTAATTTCTGTTGGTGCGTTAATTCCACAAGCCGTATACTTTGGCTGACTGGCCACACCAGAACGGGCCACGAAAGTCACATCTCCATACCCGCTACCCGCTGGGTTATGATAAGAAACAGTAACGCTTGGCACCTCAGTAATGGGGCCCGCCGGTAGTTCATCCGTTAAACGCACCAGCATGTAGCGAATAATTAGGTCGCCGGACGAGTTGACATTACTATTGATGTCTAAACGAAATGGCGCCGTATAATCTTTATCCGGATCTACTACGCCCGCAGGGGTGTAAGTCATTTGATAGGCAATGCCTACACCCGGGTTACTGGTTTTATATACCGTTGCGTCATTAGTAGTCGTTCCCCCTGTCGGTTCGCCATTCACAGTAAAATCAATATAACCTTTTTCGCTGCTAGCTATTATTGGCAATGCCCAGTGTTCCCCCCAGTCATCAAACCAGGTTGTCCCCCCGGCCGAACTCGGCATAGTAAATGAGCTGAATTTATAAGGTTTAGTTGATGTATTTGCATTCTTTGTATTTATGATACCTGCAAGAGCATCAATGGATGTTATCAAAGGACACACAGATATTAACAACGCAAGGCCGACTGTTTTTTTCACGAATGCGTTTTCCTTATGACGATTATGGTCATCGTTATTAACGACATGATTCTTGCGTTTCCATCACACCATCAGCAGCATTCATTTCTGTTAAATTGAATGTTACGTGACAGGTGTCATTCGCTGTACGGCCCCACGTTACCTTTAAGGTTCCGCGTTCGGGCGCACCGGTAAGGTAGACTTGCCCGTGGTCACCCACGATGAAGCTCTTATCCGCAGATTGACCCTCTATCGTTGCCAGCGCTCCAAATGGCACCATCTCCGTAGGGGGTCGCGACAAATTCATGAGTACCCTTTTACCGATACGGGTATCAAAATGTGCGCGTACAATTGCACCGCGCGTGGGGGTAATCATCTGGCTGGTCAGGTCGACGTCAGCACCATCAGGCAGCGTTTCGGTATCCAGTGAGACGGCGGTTTCACGGTACGGCGTCACGTAAGGCACCACGGTGTAACCGCGGAAGTCAGTTTTTACACCCGTCTGGTTGCCTATCGTAACACCATTCGCCCCAGGGGCTTCTACCAGTGCTGAGGTTTCGCCCAACGACTGGCTAAGTGTGACGCCATGTGCGTGGGCAACAATGCCACCTTCCATGCCGTAGTTAACGCGTTTCTGGTCGTTGTCATAGCTGTAGGCACCATTCATTCGTGCGTAGGTCCCCTGATAATCGAGGCTGGCGTAACCGCCATTGCCTTCACCGTGATTCGTTTCGCTCTGCTGGAGACTCCAGTTCAGGTTATTGTCTTCCAACGCTGACCCGTTTAACCCGACGGTATGGTTGGTATTGCCCCGTTTGCTGGTATTCAGGTTGTAGGTGGCGTAACTGTGGCTCAACCAGCGGTCGAGCGGGATATTTATGCTCAGTGAGAAGACCTGATCTTCATCGTAGATTTTGTCGCTGTCGTTACTGTCGGTGGTATTGCGGTTATAGCTGTAGTTGATGTTGTACGTCACGCCGCTCCAGTTATTGCTGTAACCCACACCGAGAGAGCGCATCTTCCGGTCACTGTTCCAGTAATCTTCGCTAATGGCATTGAGCGACAGTGACCCCAGACTCTCACCGATGCTCTGGTTAAGCTGAAATTCAGCACGGTTGCGGCGGCGGTCGTTATTATTTTGCGACTCGTCGTCACGCCAGGTATCCAGCACCTCCTGGAGGGTGTAGTAGCCCGATGTAGAGTAGCGATAACCCGAAATAGAGATATTGGTGCCGGTTTCGAGAATATTTTTACTGTAACGGATGCGCCAGGACTGGCCGCTCTCTTTATCCTGATCTTTTTGCGTTGACCATGCCTGAGTGCCATCCACCGAGACGGCACCCAACTCGCCGAGGTTTTTTCCAAGCCCGGTGAGCAGGGACTTGTAGTGTTGTGAGAGCTGGCCTCCGCCATATACCGTAAACCCGGCTGGCAGGCCGTAAATCAGGGTGGCCTGGGTAAACATTTTTTTGTCGATATCGCTCTCATAGGGGCGATACTGGCCGCTGGTCACGCTGTACTTCAGCCGCCCTTCGCGCTGCAGAATAGGCAGAGAGGCGAAGGCCACCGTCTGATGCTGTTCGCTACCGTCGGCCTCTTTAATTGTGACGTCAAGATCGCCGCTGCTACCAGTCGGGTACATATCGGTAATCTCAAATGCGCCCGGCGAAACATAGCTTTGATAAATGGTGTAACCATTCTGTTTGATAATTACCTGCGCGTTAGTACGGGCGATACCGCGCACCACCGGCGCGTAGCCGCGCAGGCTATCAGGCAACATATCATCGTCGGAGGCCAACTGCGCGCCGCGGAACGGCACGCTATCAAACAGCTCGGAGGGCGCGGTGCTGTCGCCGAGCGTTAGCTGACTTTTCAGCGCGATAATATTGCGCTGGGCGTAGGTGTAGAGCGAATCCCAGCTTTCATCGGCGCTATCGCCGTTGACGTTGCGATTCCAGGTGCTGTAGTTGCGAATGCGCCAGGGGCCGATATTCAGGCCCGGACGCAGGCTCAGATAATAGCTGTCAGAGTCGATCATATCGCCGCGGCGCGCTTCGGTGTTGGCGCCGGAAAAACTATAGTTGAGCAGCAGGGCGTTAATGCCTTCATTGAGCCGTTCCGGGGCGACGTAGCCGCGGGCATGGCTGTCTACGGCGGCCTGCGGAATAGACAGCCGTAGCTGCTGGCGTTCAAAGGCGAACTCGGCGCTGGCCTGCGGGATCGCCGCCAGGTTAGCGCAGTCGCCGTGATCAGCAAGATTTGGAAACGCGTCGGTACGAATACCGAACTCGCGCAGTGAGTCAACGCTGAAGCAGGGCTGCAGAGTGGTGTTGCCTGTCGTATCTTTTTGCATAACAAAATTAACGTCATGCACGCCAGCGGACGTTTTATTCACAATGACGTCAACGCGATAGGTGCCAGGCATTTGGCCGATGCCTTCTTCAAAAGCGGAAAGATCGGTAAGTTCTTTTCCCGGCCCGTCGATCCCCAACAGCGCTGGGTTAAAATATTCGCGGGCAAACGCAGTGTTACTGGCTGGCAGTGCGCACTGCAGGGCGATAAAGCAGGCGATTCGACTGAGCGTCATTATTTTTTTGTATGCGTCTGCATTCATCCCGATATCCTTTCGATGTGGTCTCACAGGCGAGTGCGGTGTTCAGACCCGATAGAGCCGAAATCGTTAATAAGTGTCCAGGTTACGTCGCCGCTGGCCTCGGCGGGCGCGGTAAAGCTGGCGGAGCTCATCGGCGCGACATAGGTAGCGTCTTTCACGGTGCTGGTTCCTATCTTCACCGTGCTGAAGTTCATATAGTAGGCTGTAGGATTGGTCACGGTAAGACGGTTACCGCTGTGCTGCCAGGTCAGCTTCGCGGTGACGTTTTCCGGTTGCTCCGTCAACGCCTGCGGACGGTAAATTAATTTAATGCGGGTTTTCACCGCAATTTGCAGAGTGTTAACGTTATCCTGCTTTTCCGTCGTCGATGGGATCGACTTAATATTCATCCAGTAGAGGGACTCACGATCTTCCGGCAGATTGCTGCCAGTACGGAGAATTCTCAGATTATTTTCCTGCCCTGCGCCTAAACGAAAGAGCGGCGGCGTGACCATAAACGGCGATTTATCGCTGCTTTTTTCCCCGGCGTCACTCCATGACTGAATGAGATAAGAAGATTGGTCCGGATTTTTAACGCTAATCGACGTTTCTTTTTTATCGCCGTTATAAATAATACGGGTTCCACCGATAATAACACCAGCCTGTACGGTTGCCGTAGTGAATATAAGCGTGGCGGCAGTGAGTAAACTATATTTATTCATGGAGTATCTCTGAAGCAAAGCCGGGTCCATCCGGCTTTATTGGTTTACTAAAACGAGAGAATAAATTCCGCGCGATTAGTTGTAGGTCAGGGTAAAGTTAACGACGCCGTTGGCTTCGCCGCCTGATACGCTATCTTCTGTCGCGATATAACGGGCGAAAAAGTCGAGGTTCGTTTCTTCTGCCGCATCGGAGGCAATGGTAACGGATTTAGACGCAGTACCCAGCGGCAGTTCGCTGGTATCGCTATTCAACAACTGGATAGCGACACCTTTAGCGACGCCGGTAGTACCGTAACCGGTGATTTGTAGATAGTCGTTATTCAGGGTGTCCGGCATACCGTCATATTTTACGGAAACCGGTTTTCCCAACAGCTCTGCAGGGCAGGCGGTTAATACCAGTGAAAATTTGGTGGTTGCTGCCGTTGAACCAGCGTTGGTAAACGCTGTTTTAGAGACCTCGCCCAGCTTGACATCCTGAGAACTGGTGACACTGCCGTTAATTTCGCAACCTGCTTCGATGATTTTGCCGGTAAAATTAACCTGGCCATCCTGAGCCATTGCAGTCGAAGCAAGCCCCATTGCGGTGAATAATACGGTAGCGGCAAATTTTCCTTTCATTAAAAATATCCTTTCATGGTTGACTACGATACGTAGATATTACTCAGCGCACGATAAATATGGCTTTGAGTAATAAATATATTAATTCATGACTTTCTAATTGTAATATTAAATATGATAGAGTAACGTCAGGCGATACTCGATTACATTCTGACTACCTGTGAAAGTTATGACCATAAATAATATCTAATTAATGCTTTTTGTTTTGCTAAATATATTCACCCAGTAAATTAACTGTGTCATTTAAGATGTTGTGATTAATATTATTGTTATGATTAACATAAATATGCCTTTTCTTATTAAAATAAGGAAAACCTGAGAAATAACGTGTTATCTTGCTGGCAAAGTCCTTGCGCGCAGGCCATTCCCCTGACACTCTGATGGGCGGTTATCTGGAGGATGAATGTATCTGATTAACGGCCAATCCACTGAACGACTCGCGGTGAATGATCGGGGGGTGCAGTTCGGAGACGGTTGCTTTACCACTGCTCGGATCGCGGCGGGGGAGATTACCCTGTTTTCCCGTCATCTGGCTCGCCTGGAAGAAACGTGCTCTCGTTTGGCGATCCCCTTTAACGATTGGGATGTATTAGCAAAAGAGATGCGCCACCTGGCACAACCGCATCGGGAAGGCGTGCTGAAAGTGGTAATTACCCGCGGCGCAGGCGGACGCGGTTACAGCGCCGCCAGTTGTCAATCACCCACACGGATTCTTAGCGTGTCGCCTTATCCTGCCCACTACGCCCGCTGGAAAGACGAGGGGATTACTCTTACCCTTAGTCCCATACCGCTTGGGCGCAATCCTTATCTTGCCGGATTAAAACATCTGAACCGCCTCGAACAGGTGTTGATTCGCTCTCATCTTGAGCAGACGGACGCCGATGAGGCGCTGGTTCTTGACAGCGAGGGATGGGTTACGGAATGCTGTGCGGCTAATTTGTTCTGGCGTACAGGCGACATTGTTTTTACGCCGCGTCTGGATCAGGCTGGGGTGAACGGCATTATGCGACAATTTTGTTTACGCCAACTGGCGCAATCTCCTTTCCAGGTTCTTGAAGTACAGGCGAGAGAGGAGGCGGTCAGGCAGGCGGATGAGATTATCATTTGCAACGCGCTAATGCCGATTATTCCCATACGCGCCTATCACGGGACGTCGTATTCTTCGCGAACACTGTTTCAATTTTTAGCCCCATTTTGTGAGCATCCGAATTAGTTATGAAAAAATTGTCAGGCGTTTTCCTTCTGCTGTTGGTTGTGCTGGGTATTGCCGCGGGCGTGGGGATGTGGAAAGTTCGCCATCTGGCGAACAGCACGTTACTTATTAAAAACGAGACTATCTTTACGCTCAAGGCGGGAACGGGGCGGCTGGCGCTTGGCGACCAGCTTTATGATGAAAAAATCATTAATCGCCCCCGGGTATTTCAGTGGCTGCTGCGCGTGGAGCCTGAGTTATCGCACTTTAAAGCGGGAACTTACCGTTTTACGCCGGGGATGACCGTACGGGAGATGCTTGAGTTGCTGGAGAGCGGCAAAGAAGCGCAATTCCCGTTGCGGTTTGTGGAAGGGATGCGCCTTAGCGATTACCTGAAACAGTTACGAGAGGCGCCGTATATTCGCCATACATTGCCGGATGATGACTACGTCACTGTCGCTCAGGCACTAAAGCTTGCGCATCCGGAATGGGTAGAAGGGTGGTTCTGGCCCGATACCTGGATGTATACCGCCAACACCAGCGATGTCGCTATTCTCAAGCGAGCGCATCAAAAGATGGTGAAAGCTGTCGATACTGTCTGGAAAGGTCGGGCCGAGGGGCTGCCTTATAAAGATCAGAACCAACTGGTGACAATGGCCTCGATTATTGAAAAAGAGACGGCTGTCGCCAGCGAACGCGATCAGGTGGCCTCAGTCTTTATTAATCGCCTGAGAATCGGTATGCGCCTTCAGACCGATCCCACCGTGATTTACGGGATGGGGACGAGTTATAATGGTAACTTGTCGCGTGCGGATCTGGAAAAGCCGACGGCTTATAACACGTATACCATAACCGGGCTGCCGCCAGGACCGATTGCATCGCCCAGCGAAGCGTCATTGCAGGCGGCGGCGCATCCGGCGAAAACGCCGTATCTCTATTTTGTGGCCGACGGTAAAGGCGGTCACACATTTAACACCAATCTTGCCAGCCATAATCGGTCAGTGCAGGAGTACCTGAAAGTGCTTAAGGAAAAAAATGGGCAGTAATTATATCGTCATCGAGGGCCTGGAAGGCGCCGGAAAAACCACTGCGCGCGACGTGGTGGTGGAGACCCTTGAGCAACTGGGTATTCGTAATATGATTTTTACCCGTGAGCCGGGCGGTACGCAGCTTGCCGAAAAACTAAGAAGTCTGGTGTTGGATATTCGATCGGTAGGCGACGAAGTGATTACCGATAAAGCGGAAGTGCTGATGTTTTATGCCGCTCGCGTACAGCTCGTCGAAACGGTAATCAAACCCGCGCTGGCGCAAGGCATATGGGTGATCGGCGATCGCCACGATCTCTCGACCCAGGCGTATCAGGGGGGAGGGCGCGGCATTGATCAAACCATGCTGGCGACACTACGCGATGCCGTGCTGGGCGATTTTCGCCCTGACCTGACGCTGTATCTGGATGTCACGCCGGAAGTCGGGCTAAAACGCGCCAGAGCGCGCGGCGATTTGGATCGCATTGAGCAGGAATCTTTTGATTTCTTTAACCGGACTCGCGCGCGCTATCTGGAACTGGCGGCGCAAGACTCGCGTATCCGCACCATTGACGCGACCCAGCCGCTGGATGCCGTCATGCGCGACATTCGCGCCACGGTGACGAAGTGGGTGCAGGAGCAAGCGGCATGAAATGGTATCCATGGTTACGGCCCGCCTATGAAAAACTGGTAGAAAGTTACCAGGCGGGACGTGGGCACCATGCGCTACTGATTCAGGCCTTACCTGGCATGGGCGACGAGGCGCTGTGCTATGCGCTGAGCCGTTATCTGTTATGCCAGCAGCCTGAGGGCCACAAAAGCTGTGGGCATTGCCGTGGTTGTCAGCTTATGCAGGCTGGCACGCATCCGGACTATTACACGCTGACGCCGGATAAAGGCAAAAGCAGCCTCGGCGTAGATGCGGTACGCGAGGTCAGCGAGAAATTGTACGAGCACTCCCGTCTGGGCGGTGCGAAGGTGGTGTGGATTGCGGATGCGGCGCTATTAACCGACGCCGCTGCCAATGCGTTGCTCAAAACGCTGGAAGAGCCGCCGGAGCAAACCTGGTTTTTCCTTGCCAGCCCGGAGCCTGCTCGTCTGTTGGCGACATTACGCAGCCGCTGCCGGCTGCATCATCTGGCGCCGCCGTCCGAATCGTATGCGATGTCATGGCTATCGCGAGAAGTGACGGCGTCACAAGAAGCATTGCTCACGGCACTACGCCTGAATGCGGGGTCGCCCGGCGCCGCGCTGGCGCTGTTGCAGTCTGAACGTTGGGCGCAGCGTGAGGCGCTGTGTCAGGCGTTAATGGACAGTTTACATACGGGCGACTGGTATGCGTTATTAACGGCGCTCAATCATGAGCAAGCCCCGGCGCGCCTGCACTGGCTGGCGACGCTGCTGGTTGATGCTCTTAAACGTCAGCACGGCGCGTCGTACCTGACAAACGTTGATGCGGACGCGGTTGTTGCCGCGCTGGCGGGGCCGCTATCCCCGGCGCGTATTCAGGCAATCCTGAACGATGTTTGCCACTGTCGTGATCAATTACTTCATGTGACCGGATTAAACCGCGAACTGGTATTAACCGATCTTATTCTCCGCATCGAGCATTACCTGCAACCAGGCACCTTGTTGCCTGTTCCTCATCTTTGAGAGAGACATTATGTTTTTAGTCGACTCACACTGCCATCTTGATGGTCTGGATTATCAATCTTTGCATAAGGACGTGGACGATGTGCTGGCGAAAGCCGCCGCGCGCGATGTGAAGTTCTGTTTAGCGGTGGCGACGACGCTGCCGGGGTATCGCCATATGCGCGAGCTGGTGGGCAAGCGCGAGAATGTGGTCTTTTCCTGCGGCGTGCATCCGTTAAATCAGGATGAAGCATATGACGTAGAAGAACTGCGCCTCCTTGCTGCAGAAGACGATGTGGTGGCGATGGGCGAGACCGGGCTTGATTATTTTTACACGCCTGAGACCAAAATCCGCCAGCAGGCGTCTTTTATTCATCATATCCAGATTGGCCGCGAATTGCATAAACCGGTAATTGTCCATACTCGCGACGCGCGTGCCGATACGCTGGCTATCCTGCGCGAAGAAAAAGTGACGGATTGCGGCGGCGTACTACACTGTTTTACAGAAGACAGAGAAACGGCCGGCAAATTGCTGGATCTGGGGTTTTATATCTCTTTTTCCGGCATCGTAACGTTCCGTAACGCTGAACAGTTGCGTGATGCGGCGCGTTATGTGCCGCTGGATCGGTTATTAGTCGAGACCGATTCTCCTTATCTGGCGCCGGTGCCGCATCGCGGTAAAGAGAACCAGCCTGCGATGGTACGCGACGTCGCAGAATATATGGCGGTATTGAAAGGGGTTGCCGTTGAAGAACTGGCGCAGACCACCACCGATAACTTTGCTCGCCTGTTCCATATTGACGCGTCTCGCCTGTCATCAATCCGTTAAACGAGTTTTTTTAAAGCTCGTAATTAATAAGTAAAACGCGTAAAGTTCACCGCCACAAAATGGGCGGTGAACCAGCTTATAGAAACATTCAGAAACTCATTTTGGCAGAATGTGATACTTTTTAGGCTATCTGGCGTTGAAACGTGATAGCCGTCAAACAAAATCAGGCGTATTTATTTTACTCTGTGTAATAAATAAAAGGGCACTTAGATGTCCTGTCCACGGCGGGGTTCTCCCCCCTCGCCAATGCGTGAGAACGTAGAAAAGCACAAATACTCAGGAGCACTCTCAATTATGTTTAAGAATGCATTTGCTAACCTGCAAAAGGTCGGTAAATCGCTGATGCTGCCGGTATCCGTACTCCCTATCGCAGGTATCCTGCTGGGTGTCGGTTCCGCTAACTTCAGCTGGCTGCCAGCCGTTGTATCGCACGTTATGGCGGAAGCGGGCGGATCTGTTTTTGCCAATATGCCGCTGATTTTCGCTATCGGCGTGGCGTTGGGCTTCACCAACAACGATGGCGTTTCGGCTCTGGCGGCGGTAGTAGCGTATGGCATCATGGTGAAAACCATGGCTGTGGTTGCGCCGCTGGTTCTGCATTTACCTGCTGAAGAGATCGCCGCTAAACACCTTGCTGATACGGGTGTTCTCGGGGGGATTATCTCCGGTGCAATCGCAGCGTATATGTTTAACCGCTTCTACCGTATCAAACTGCCTGAGTATCTGGGCTTCTTTGCGGGCAAACGCTTCGTGCCGATCATTTCGGGTCTGGCCGCTATTTTTACCGGTGTGGTGCTGTCTTTCGTATGGCCGCCAGTCGGTACGGCTATCCAGGCGTTTTCGCAGTGGGCGGCTTATCAGAACCCGGTTGTCGCGTTTGGCATTTACGGTTTTATCGAGCGTTGCCTGGTGCCGTTTGGTCTGCATCATATCTGGAACGTTCCTTTCCAGATGCAGATCGGCGAATACACCAACGCTGCGGGCCAGGTATTCCACGGCGACATTCCGCGCTATATGGCGGGCGACCCGACGGCGGGTATGTTGTCTGGCGGCTTCCTGTTCAAAATGTACGGTCTGCCGGCTGCGGCCATTGCTATCTGGCACTCTGCTAAACCGGAAAACCGCGCAAAAGTGGGCGGTATCATGATTTCCGCCGCACTGACCTCGTTTTTGACGGGTATTACTGAGCCTATCGAGTTCTCCTTCATGTTCGTGGCGCCGATCCTGTACATTATTCACGCGATCCTGGCAGGTCTGGCATTCCCGATCTGTATCCTGTTGGGGATGCGTGACGGTACGTCGTTCTCCCACGGTCTGATCGACTTTATCGTGCTGTCCGGCAACAGCAGCAAATTGTGGCTGTTCCCGATTGTTGGCGCCGGTTATGCGATTGTGTACTACACCGTGTTCCGCGTGCTGATCAAAGCGCTGGATCTGAAAACGCCGGGTCGTGAAGACACTACTGATGACGCAAAAGCGGGCGCGACCAGCGAAATGGCGCCGGCTTTGGTTGCGGCGTTTGGCGGTAAAGAGAACATTACTAACCTGGATGCCTGTATCACGCGTCTGCGCGTGAGCGTAGCCGATGTAGCGAAAGTGGATCAGGCTGGCCTGAAGAAACTGGGCGCAGCGGGCGTTGTCGTCGCGGGTTCCGGCGTTCAGGCTATTTTCGGTACGAAATCCGATAACCTGAAAACGGAAATGGATGAGTACATCCGTAACAGCTAAGCAGTAATGATGTTGGGGAGAATTAAGGCAGCCATTCGGCTGCCTTTTTTAATGGCGCTTTACATGCCGCTCTCCGACAGTCTGTCAGAACTGATAATTAGCGGTGAGGCTGACGTTACGCGGCGCGCCGTAAACAATGGAACCATCAATATTGGTGTCGTAGGTTTTATCGAACAGGTTGTTGATGTTTCCCTGTACGGAGAAATTTTTCGTCACCTGATAGCGGGTAAACAGATCGACCAGCGCATAGCTGCCCTGTTCGGCGCGGAAAGTGCCGTACGGCGTCGTGGTATCTTTGTAAACCCGATTCTGCCAGTTCACGCCGCCGCCGACCGTCAGCTCCGGTATCGCCGGCAGACGATAGCGGGTGAATAACTTCACGCTGGTGCGCGGGAGATTAGGGTTCACGGCGTTACCTTCATTGTCCTCGGCAACATACCGGGTAGCCCCGAAAGTCATCTGCCAGTTATCGGTAATTGCGCCGTTCACTTCGAATTCGACGCCTTTGCTCACCGTTCCGTCAGTAGACTTCCAGGCAAACTCCCCATTACTGCCAGGGATGGGAATAGTGGTTGCCTGAGCGACGTTATCCTGCTCAATGCGGAACACGGACAACGTGGTGGTGAGACGACTGTTCATCCAGTCGGACTTCAGGCCCGCTTCATAGTTATTACCGGTAATCGGAGCCAGATATTGACCCGCTTTGTCACGTTTATTCTGCGGCTGAAAGATAGAGGTATAACTGGCATAAGCGGACCAGTTATCGTTGATATCATAAATCAGCCCGGCATACGGCGTGGTATGGTTTTTCTCCATGCTGTAAGTCAGTGTATCAACACGCCAGTTGGTATAACGAGCGCCAAGAATCAGATGTAGCGGGTCGGCCAGCGAAATGCGCGTAGCGGCATACAGCGATTTCATATGCGTGGTATCGTCCTGCGCCAGATTTTGTGGCACCCAGTGGGTTTGGGGGAAATTACCGTTAAAGGCGCTGAAGTTGCCAATGTCGTCCGGAAAGACGTTCGCCCAGGCGCTAAAATAGCGGTTATTCTGCTTACTATAACTGCCGCCAAACATCATATTGTGCTGACGGCCAAACAGCTCATAAGCGCCATCGGCAAAGAGATCTATGGCATCTACTTTGCGCTTGCCGCTGTTCCAGCCAGTACCGCCGACCACGGGGTAGCTTGCGCCATAAGGACTCACCAGCGTACCTGTCTCTTTATCCACTAACGCATCGATATACATCATTTTACTGTCGAATTTGACCTCAGTATGGGTCGCATTCAGGGTCGCCTGCCAGCTTTCGGCAAAACGCTGCTTAAGCGTGACGAAGAATTTATTTATCTCTTTGTTGTTATAAGCCCAGTCCGGGGCGGTACTACGCGCGCGGTCATAGCTGTTTTTGCTGCCATCGGTGTTCCAGCGCGGCAGACCGCCCCAGGTTGGGCTGTTGACATCAATTTTTTGATATTCATAACCGGCTGAAAGGCCAGTGGTTGCACCCAGATCGGCATCGACAATTCCGGAAAAGAACGTTTTCTCACTGCTATAGCGGTCCAGCCAGGAATCATTATTCTGATAACCCGCCACGATGCGCCCACGGACATTGCCGTCCGCGGTGAGCGGACTTTGCAGATCCATGACGTAACGCTGCTTATTCCAGCTACCGTATTCTGTAGAGACGTTACCTTTGAACTCCCGACTGGTGGCGTGTTTACGGATCATATTAATTGAGGCCGAAGGATTACCGGTTCCGGTCATCAGCCCATTCGCGCCGCGAACCACCTCCACGCGCTCATACAGCGCGGTATCCGTTAGCGCATCGCCCAGATTCCAGCGGGACTCAAAATACGTTGGAATACCGTCAACCATATAGTTGTCAATTTCAAACCCGCGCGAGTAATAACTGATGCGATCGGAGTCGGCCTGGCTTCCACTGATCCCCAGCGTATTGGTCATCACCTCGCCCAGGGTTTGCAACTGCTGGTCTTCCATACGCTGCTGGCTGACAATACTGACCGACTGCGGGATATCGCGCTGAGTCATCGGCATTTTGGTGCCCGCTGCGGTCGTTTTCACGCTGTAATCTTGTTCTTCACGGTTTACGGTGTCAGCGGTCGTCGCGCCCTCGACAATAACGGTATCCTCAGCCGCGAAGGCGGCAGGCATAAATGCCATCGCCATACCCATGGCTAACAGCGACGGTGCGGCGGTGGACTGAAGGTGTTTGTCCCGGCGGTATTGAATGAAAGACATCTGAAAATCCTTGCTTGTTATTGGGGTCAGTTCAGGACGTATGACGTTGAACCTTTTCATTTTTCGCTAGTAAATGCGCATAAAAATACAAATGAGAAATATACGCATTTGTATTAAATGTGTAAAACGGTATAAACAGGGAAACTAAAAATATTTTTTAAGCGTACAAAGGCGTCATGGCAGGGGGATATGGCGGTAAGTCCGGCATGTAGTCATTTTTCGCTTAATAAATCGTGGGTTAAAGTTGAAAGAGCGTCGGTAACTCGCTCATACTCTATACTCGCAGTATGGCTCGGCGTAGCATGTGCGCTGCAAGGGCTATTATGAAAAAGGAAAACGTCGTGGCAGAAGAAACTATATTCAGCAAAATTATTCGTCGTGAAATCCCTTCGGATATCGTTTATCAGGACGAGCTGGTCACCGCCTTTCGTGATATTTCACCGCAGGCGCCGACGCATATCTTGATTATTCCCAATATCCTGATCCCAACCGTCAATGACGTGACGGCGGAACATGAACAGGCGTTAGGTCGGATGATCACCGTGGCGGCGAAAATCGCCGAACAGGAAGGCATTGCCGAAGACGGGTATCGTTTAATCATGAATACCAACCGTCATGGGGGCCAGGAGGTCTATCATATCCATATGCACCTACTGGGCGGTCGCCCGCTAGGCCCGATGCTGGCGCATAAAGGCTTGTAAGTATGATCAAAGGATGCATCGCGGTTTCTCTGGGCTTACTGCTGCTTACCGGCTGCCGGTCACACCCTGAAATTCCGGTAAGCGACGCGCAGTCGCTGGTGATGGAGTCCACGGTTCTGGCGGCGGGCGTCACCGCAGAGCCGCCTGAACTGTCGGCGTCTGATATCCAGCCATCAGCCTCCTCCCGTGTCTATAACGAAAGGCAAGAGCCCATTACCGTTCATTATCGGTTTTACTGGTATGACGCGCGGGGGCTGGAGATGCATCCGCTGGAGGCGCCGCGTAGCGTAACCATACCCGCGCGTTCGTCGGTAACGCTATTTGGCAGCGCCAATTATCTGGGGGCGCATAAGGTCAGGCTTTATCTTTATTTGTGAGGAGTGAACTTTGATGACAAAAATGCATCGCTACGCTGCCATTGCTGCGCTGGCGATATTTCTCTCCGGGTGTATGGCGCAACGTCAACCTGCGCCAGTTGAAGAGGTAAAACCAGCGCCAGAACAACCCGCGCAGCCGCCACAGCCTCCTGTTGTGCCGTCTGTGCCAACCATTCCACAGCAACCGGGGCCGATCGAACATGAAGATCAAACGGGCCAGCCAGCGCCTAAGGTGCGCCACTATGACTGGAACGGCGCGATGCAACCGCTGGTCAGCAAAATGTTGCAGGCTGATGGCGTGACGGCCGGAAGCGTATTGCTTGTCGACAGCGTGAATAACCGGACGAATGGGGCGTTAAATGCGAACGAGGCAACGGAAACGTTACGTAATGCGCTGGCTAACAACGGTAAATTTACGCTGGTCTCCGTACAGCAACTCTCGATGGCAAAACAGCAGTTAGGATTGTCTCCGCAGGATAGTCTGGGAACGCGCAGTAAAGCTATTGGCATTGCGCGCAATGTCGGGGCGCAATATGTACTTTACTCCAGCGCATCCGGTAACGTTAACGCGCCTGCATTACAGATGCAGTTAATGCTGGTGCAAACTGGCGAGATAATCTGGTCAGGTAAAGGTGCGGTCCAACAACAATAATCCCTTAACGCGCGACGAGATCCTGTCGCGCTATTTTCCACAGTATCGTCCCGCCGTCGCCGCATCGCAGGGGCTAAGCGGCGGGAGCTGTATTATTGCCCACGATACTCACCGTGTCGTGCTGCGCCGTCATCACGATCCCGACGCTCCACCAGCCCATTTTTTACGCCATTACCACGCTTTATCCCAATTGCCGGCCAGTCTTGCGCCGCGAGCGCTTTTTTATACGCCAGGCTGGATGGCGGTAGAATATCTGCATGGTGTGGTAAATTCCGCTCTGCCAGATGCCGACGAACTCGCGGCCTTACTGTATCATTTGCATCAACAGCCGCGTTTTGGCTGGCGTATTGCGCTATCGCCACTCTTGGCGCAGTACTGGTCGTGTTGCGATCCGGCAAGGCGTACGCCGTTTTGGTTGCGGCGGCTCAAACAGTTGCAAAAAAACGGTGAACCTCGCCCGCTGCGGCTCGCGCCTTTGCATATGGATGTCCATGGCGACAATATAGTATTAACGTCCGCCGGGTTGAAACTGATTGACTGGGAGTATGCCGGAGACGGCGATATTGCGTTGGAGCTGGCGGCAGTATGGGTTGAGGATGAACGCCAGCACCGACAACTGGCAGACGCTTATGCCGCGCGCGCGCGAATCGACGCCCGGCAGCTATGGCGACAGATACGATTATGGCACCCCTGGGTCATTATGCTAAAAGCAGGGTGGTTCGAATACCGCTGGCGACAAACCGGCGAGCAACAATTTATCAGGCTGGCCGATGAAACCTGGCGCCAGCTACGTATGAAAGGATAAGGAGAGCTGTGTGGGCCCAGTAATGTTGAATGTCGAAGGATGTGAGCTGGATGCGGAGGAGCGCGAGATACTGGCGCATCCGCTGGTTGGCGGGCTTATTCTGTTCACGCGTAATTACCATGACCCGGAACAGCTGCGCGAATTAGTGCGCCAGATTCGGGCGGCATCGCGTAACCATCTGGTGGTGGCCGTCGATCAGGAAGGCGGGCGCGTACAGCGTTTCCGTGAAGGGTTTACCCGCCTGCCCGCGGCGCAATCTTTTTTTGCGCTGCATGGGCTGGAAGAGGGGGGACGACTGGCGCAGGAGGCAGGGTGGCTGATGGCCAGCGAAATGATCGCGATGGATATTGATATCAGTTTTGCGCCAGTGCTGGACGTCGGGCATATCAGCGCGGCAATTGGCGAGCGTTCTTATCATGCCGATCCCGCAAAAGCGTTGGCAATGGCAACACGCTTTATTGACGGCATGCATGACGCCGGGATGAAAACGACCGGTAAGCATTTCCCCGGCCACGGCGCGGTCACGGCGGACTCCCACAAAGAGACGCCGTGCGATCCACGTCCTGAAACGGACATTCGTGGTAAAGATATGTCGGTGTTCCGCACGCTGATTAGCGAGAATAAACTGGATGCGATTATGCCTGCCCACGTGATCTACCGCGCTATCGATCCGCGTCCGGCAAGCGGTTCGCCGTACTGGCTGAAAACGGTACTACGTCAGGAGTTAGGCTTTGACGGCGTCATTTTCTCCGACGATCTGTCGATGGAGGGCGCGGCGATTATGGGCAGCTATGCTGAGCGCGCTCAGGCGTCGCTGGATGCGGGTTGTGATATGATTCTGGTCTGCAATAATCGTAATGGCGCAGTCAGCGTGCTGGATAATCTGTCGCCGATCAAAGCAGAACGTGTTACACGTTTGTATCATAAAGGTTCATTTTCACGCCGGGAGCTCATGGACTCAGCACGCTGGAAAACAGCCAGCGCCCAGCTCAATCAGTTACATGAACGCTGGCAGGAAGAAAAAGCAGGTCATTAACTCGAGTTTTCGTGAGGGTGCCAGATGATTATTTATTTACACGGTTTTGATTCAAATAGTCCGGGCAACCATGAGAAAGTGTTGCAATTACAGTTTATCGATCCGGATGTCCGGCTGGTAAGCTACAGTACGCGGCATCCTAAGCACGATATGCAGCATCTGCTGAAAGAAGTGGACAAAATGTTGCAGTTGAATGTGGACGATCGCCCTTTAATCTGTGGCGTGGGGCTGGGCGGTTACTGGGCGGAGCGGATTGGCTTTTTGTGCGATATCCGTCAGGTGGTTTTTAACCCGAACTTGTTCCCCTATGAAAACATGGAGGGGAAAATCGATCGCCCGGAAGAATATGCGGACATCGCCACAAAGTGCGTGACCAACTTTCGCGAAAAAAATCGCGATCGTTGTCTGGTGATCCTCTCGCGTCATGACGAAGCGCTGGACAGCCAACGCTCAGCGCAAGCGCTTCACCCGTATTATGAAATTGTGTGGGATGAGGAACAGACTCACAAATTCAAAAATATTTCGCCGCACTTGCAACGTATCAAAGCGTTTAAAACGCTGGGATAACGCCATCCGGCAATATGGCGTTATTAGTGACCGGATAACCAGCCTTGCGGCTGGTTTTTTTATGCTCAATTCTCGCAAACTGTCTATCTTTTCAGCATGAAAACTTGATGCACATCAATTTTGGTATGACCAATGCACCGTTCATGCTATTCTCATATCAGAAGCTTATTCTCATTAACGTAACTTGTTGTTAATTAAAGGCTATTGCAATAACTTGTTAATTAACAATTGGTTAATAAATTTAAGGGGGTCACGTTGACTACACCATTAAAAAGGATCGTGATTGTCGGCGGCGGCGCTGGCGGGCTGGAAATGGCGACGCAGTTAGGCCATAAACTGGGGCGCAAGAAAAAAGCGAAAATCACGCTGGTAGACCGAAATCACAGCCATCTGTGGAAACCATTGCTGCACGAAGTGGCGACTGGCTCTCTGGACGAAGGCGTGGATGCGCTGAGCTATCTGGCTCATGCGCGTAATCATGGTTTCCAGTTCCAACTGGGATCGGTGATGGATATCGATCGCGAAGCGAAAACCATCACCATTGCCGAGTTGCGTGATGAAAAGGGCGAACTGCTGGTGCCGGAGCGCAAAATCGCGTATGACACGCTGGTGATGGCGCTGGGCAGCACCTCTAATGATTTCAACACGCCAGGCGTGAAAGAGCACTGTATCTTCCTCGATAACCCGCATCAGGCGCGCCGTTTTCACCAGGAGATGCTGAACCTGTTCCTCAAGTATTCGGCTAATCTGGGCGCGAACGGTAAGGTCAATATCGCCATCGTTGGCGGCGGTGCGACGGGGGTTGAGCTGTCGGCTGAACTGCATAATGCGGTAAAACAGTTGCATAGCTATGGTTATAAGGGGCTGACCAACGACGCGCTGAACGTGACGTTGGTTGAGGCTGGCGAGCGTATTCTGCCTGCGTTGCCGCCGCGTATCTCCAGCGCCGCGCATAATGAACTGACCAAACTGGGCGTTCGCGTGCTGACGCAAACTATGGTCACCAGCGCCGACGAAGGCGGTCTGCATACGAAAGAAGGTGAATATATTCAGGCCGATCTGATGGTGTGGGCGGCGGGTATCAAAGCGCCAGATTTTATGAAAGAGATTGGTGGTCTGGAAACGAACCGCATTAACCAACTGGTGGTGGAACCGACGCTGCAAACCACGCGCGATCCTGATATTTATGCGATTGGCGACTGCGCTTCCTGCGCACGTCCGGAGGGAGGTTTTGTGCCGCCTCGCGCTCAGGCGGCGCATCAGATGGCTACCTGCGCAATGAATAACATTCTGGCGCAGATGAATGGCAAACCGCTGAAAGCTTACCAGTATAAAGACCATGGTTCGCTGGTCTCCCTGTCCAACTTCTCTACCGTGGGTAGTCTGATGGGGAACCTGACCCGCGGTTCAATGATGATTGAAGGACGTATCGCCCGCTTCGTGTATATCTCGCTATACCGTATGCACCAGATAGCGCTGCATGGATATTTTAAAACCGGCCTGATGATGCTGGTGGGCAGTATTAACCGCGTCATTCGTCCGCGCCTGAAACTGCATTAATTTTTCTGCGCCTCACCGGCTGCTCGCGCCGGTGAGCGCTTCTCCATCACTCGCTTCGGAGTTGTCCGAATCCTTCAGCTTTACCGCCTCATCCCGCATTTTTCATCCTCATTCCGATTGGCTTTGTTCACATACTGGTTGCAAAATTGTTACCAATAGCAACGAAGGAGGAGCTCCCGTGAATAAATCAATGTTGGCGGGTATAGGGATTGGCGTAGCGGCTGCGCTGGGTGTGGCGGCAGTGGCCAGTCTCAACGTATTTAATCGTAGTCCGCAATATGCGCAGGTGATATCGGCTAAACCGATTAAAGAGACGGTAAAAACGCCGCGTCAGGAGTGCCGTAATGTCACGGTCACGCATCGCAGACCGGTTCAGGACGAAAACCGTATTGCCGGCTCGGTGCTTGGCGCAGTAGCAGGCGGCGTGATTGGACATCAATTTGGCGGCGGTCGTGGTAAAGATGTGGCGACGGTCGTCGGGGCGCTGGGCGGCGGTTATGCTGGCAATCAAATCCAGGGATCAATGCAGGAAAGTGATACCTACACTACCACGCAGCAACGCTGTAAGACGGTGTATGACAAATCTGAAAAGATGCTTGGCTACGACGTGACCTACAAAATTGGCGATCAGCAGGGCAAAATCCGCATGGATAAAGACCCCGGAACGCAAATTCCCCTCGACGGCAATGGCCAACTGGTTCTGAATAACAAAGCATAAAAAAGCTGTACTCTGCAAGTTAGCCCCTCATTCGCTCAGGCTGAGGGGCTTTTTTTTATCCGAAGCCGCGTTGTTCAGGGCTTGAGCAGTTCAGGCCAGATGCGCAGAGTCGTACGCGTAATTTGCATCAGTTGTTCGAAAGTGGCTCCCTCACGGGCGCTGATCGACATTCCCTGTAAAATACAGTTTATATATTCCGCGAGCGCCTGCGGGTTACAGTGCGCCGGAATTTCACCGCGCTCCTGACGTTGGCGCAGAAACTGGATGAGCGTCTGTTCCTGCATGGCGTGGCGTGATTTTACCGTGCGGGCGATATCGCGCGAGGAGGCGGCGAGGGTGGCGGACGTATTAATCATAAAGCAGCCAGCCGGCGTGTCTGTACTGGTAAAGCAGGCGGCAATTTGTGTGAAGTAATCTTCCAGCGCCGATTCCACGCTTTTCTCTTCACAAAAGAGCTGGGCTTCGTGCTTTGAGGCAAAGCGAGTGATGTAGCGATCCAGGACAGCGCGAAATAATCCTTCTTTGTTAGTGAATTCCGCATAGAGAGTAGGCGCTTTCGCCCCGGTAGCCTCTACGAGATCGGCAAGCGAAGTTGCTTCATAGCCGTGCTGCCAGAAGAGAGTCATGGCCTTATCAAGCGCGGCTTCCCTGTCGAACACTTTTGGTCGGCCACGGCTTTTCTTCGCGCAACTCGTGGTATCCGTTGTCATGATGCCGTTGTACCTGTTTAAAGAGCGGTCTCTCTATTATAAAAACAAACCACTTCTGGCTCCAGAGTATTCATTAGAAAAATAAATCAATTCTATTCACATGAAAAATAACATCTTTATAAATTATATAACGATCATTATAAAAAAAGTTGACGTGTGATGTAGATCACATCTATGATTAACTTATCGATCGTTAAGTTAATACTTACGACACCCATTCATCTGCTAAAGGTCATCACTATGAAAAACGTAAAAACCCTCATCGCTGCTGTGGTACTGAGTTCGCTCTCATTCGCCAGCTTCGCCGCCGTTGAAGTTCAGGCAACGCCAGAAGGTCAACAGAAGTTCGGCACCATTTCCGCGAATGGCGGCACGAATCTGGGCTCGCTGGAAGATCAGCTGGCGCAAAAAGCGCAGGAGATGGGGGCGAAGTCTTTCCGTATTACCTCTGTTACCGGCCCGAATACCCTTCACGGTACGGCGGTAATCTATAAGTAAGCATTAACCCTCATTAATGCCGCTGCGATTGCCACAATAAAAAGAGAAAGCCTCGCGATGCATAGCGAGGCTTTTTTGTCGGTCAGCTATTCACGCTTACAGCGACTGCGGTTTCGCCTCTGATTGACGGGTTACATCTACCGGCATTCCGGAGCGCACTTCCATAACATGTTCCATCACCGCGGCGTCGGTCTGCGGCGCGTCCTTAAAGGTCTGCATCGGGCCATTCAGCACAATCGGCAGCACCTGCGGATCGTCGCCTATATTTTTAGACAGCGGCTGATGAACTTCCACCAGTCGCACGCCGCCTGATTCCACCGAGGCTTTAATCGGCGTATTGATTATATTCACTTTGGTTCCCGGCGTGACCTGACGGAACAATGTCTCTATATCACCGTCGCGCAGACGGATACAGCCGGAACTGACGCGCATACCAATGCCAAAATCGGCATTCGTGCCATGTAACAGATAGACGCCGCCGTAGGCCGCTAAACGAATCGCGTGATGCCCCATTGGGTTATCGGGACCGGCAGGCACCACGGCGGGGAGATCGATACCTTGCGCTTTATAACGGGCGCGAATATTGGCGGTCGGCGTCCAGGTTGGATTGGCGCGTTTATCCGAAATGGTCGTCACCATCGTTGGCGTCAGGGTATCGCCGCCCAGTTGGCCAATCCCGATAGGGTAGACCGTGACCGTATTTTTCCCCGGTTGATAATAGTAAAGCCGTAATTCCGCGAGGTTAATGACGATACCTTCACGTGGCGCGTCCGGTAGCAGCGTTTGCAGCGGAATCGTCAGCACGCTGCCTGCGCGTGGCACGTAAGGATCAATGCCGGGGTTGGCCTGTAACAGGGCTAAAAAGCCCACGTTATATTTTTTGGCGATCGCCTCCAGCGAGCCGCCGTCGTCTTCAACGACATGGAATTTATTTTCTCCCACCAGTCGACTGCCGGGGGGCGGAAGAGGCCACGTATTCGCCTGCGCGGGAAGGGCAAGCATGATGGTTGCGGTAAGCGCAAGCAACGCCCACCAGCGAGAGAGTCGCGTATTGTTGAACATTATAATAAACCCATGATTATTATGTGGTTATTTTTATAAAAGAGGAAATAAGAATTATGGCGGCTGGCTGTGTCTGGAACTGCAGGGAAGTGCAAAGAGTTTGTAAAGATTAGGCCGGACGCAGAGTAATGACGCCCGGCCTGACGCTTATGCAATAGCGTTTTCTTCCAGTTGCTGCATAAACTGGCGTACCCAGTCTATACGCGTTTTACGTTCGCTTAAATCCTGAATAAACTTGAGGCGCGTCGGACCATCCAGACGGAAATGCTGCGGCTGTTTTTGCAGCAACCCGATAAGCCAGGCGGGGTCAACGTGGTTTTTCTCGGCGAACTCAATCGTTCCGCCTTTCTCGTTACCCTCCAGTTTTCGGATGCCGAGCTTTTGCGCCTGTTGGCGCAGGCGGGCGATATCCAGCAGATTACGCGCCGGATCGGGCAGCAGGCCGAAGCGATCGATCAATTCCACTTTGATCTCTTCCAGCTCGTTTTCATTCTTCGCGCTGGCAATGCGTTTATAGAATGACAGCCGGGTATTAACATCCGGAATAAAATCATCCGGCAGTAACGACGGCATTCGCAGCTCGACTTCCGTTTGCTGACTGGTGAGATCTTCCAGCGAGGGTTCGCGGCCTGCTTTCAGCGCATCAACGGCGTTTTCCAGCAGTTCCATGTAGAGTGAGAAGCCGATGGTTTCCATTGAGCCGCTTTGCTCTTCGCCAAGCAGTTCGCCCGCGCCGCGGATCTCCAGGTCGTGGGTCGCCAGTGCAAACCCGGCGCCTAAATCCTCCAGCGACGCAATCGCCTCCAGCCGCTTTTGCGCATCGGTGGTCATGGCCTTAGGATGTGGCGTCAATAGCCAGGCGTAGGCCTGGTGGTGCGAGCGCCCTACGCGGCCGCGCAACTGGTGCAACTGCGCGAGGCCGAAATGATCCGCGCGTTCAATGATGATCGTGTTAGCGGTGGGGATGTCGATCCCCGTTTCGATAATGGTAGTACACACCAGCACGTTAAAACGTTGATGATGGAAATCGTTCATGACCCGTTCCAGCTCACGTTCGCGCATCTGCCCGTGGCCTATAGCGATTCGCGCTTCCGGCACCAGTTCCGCCAGCCGCTCTGCGGCTTTCTGAATATTTTCGACGTCATTGTACAAATAGTAAACCTGACCGCCGCGCAGGATTTCACGCAGAATCGCTTCCCTTACTACCAGGCTATCATACTCGCGGACAAAGGTTTTTACCGCCAGACGACGGGCAGGGGGAGTGGCGATAATGGAGAGATCGCGCATACCGCTCATCGCCATATTCAGCGTCCGCGGGATCGGCGTCGCCGTGAGCGTCAGAATATCGACATCGGCGCGCATCGCCTTAATTCGCTCTTTGTGGCGCACGCCGAAACGGTGCTCTTCATCGACAATCAGCAGGCCGAGGTCGCGCAGCTTCACATCGCTTTGTAGCAGTTTATGCGTACCGATCAGAATATCGATCTTACCCTCGGCGGCTTCCGCCAGGATTTGCGTCTGCTCTTTGGCGCTGCGAAAGCGGGACAGCATCTCAATGCGTACCGGCCAGTTGGCGAAACGGTCGCGGAAGTTGTCATAGTGTTGCTGCGCCAGCAGCGTGGTCGGCACCAGTACCGCTACTTGTTTATGGTTTTCCACTGCCAGGAACGCGGCGCGCATCGCCACTTCGGTTTTGCCGAAGCCGACGTCGCCGCACACCAGCCTGTCCATCGCCAGCGGTTGGCACATATCGCTCAATACGGCGTTAATCGCCTGTGCCTGATCGGGCGTCGTTTCAAATGGGAAGCTGTCGCAGAATAACTGATACTGCTCACGATCATGCTTAAAGGCAAAACCCTCTTTTGCCGCCCGTTGCGCATAAATATCCAACAGTTCCGCTGCGACATCGCGCACTTTTTCCGCCGCTTTCTGCCGGGCGCGCGACCAGGCGTCGCCGCCCAGTTTATGCAGCGGCGCACTTTCTTCCGCGCCGCCGGCATAGCGGCTAATCAGATGCAATGAGGAAACCGGCACATACAGTTTGGCGTCATTGGCGTAGGTGAGCATCAGATACTCACCCTTGATGCCGCCAGCCTCCAGAGTGGTCATGCCGGCATAGCGTCCGACGCCGTGCTCCAGATGCACTACCGGTTGACCGACGTGGAGTTCCGCCAGGTTACGAATCAACGTATCCGGGTTGATCGTACGGCGGGAATCCAGGCGGCGACGCGCGACCCGTTCACCCAGGAGATCGCTTTCACAAATCAGCGCCAGATTGCGTTGGGTGTCGATAAAGCCATGTTCTGCGGCGCCAATCATCAGATAGCGTCCCGCATCCTGCGCCTCGTCCAGGCGTAAAATTCGCTTCGGCGCGATTTTTATGCGGGCCAGGAGCTCTCCCAGAGCTTCGCGGCGTCCTTCGCTTTCCACAGAAAAAATCACCGGACCGCTGAAAGATTCAAGGAACTTACGCAGCGCGTCCAGCGGCGCTTTCTGCTGTGCCTGGATAGCCAAATCCGGTAATTTCTGGAAACCAAGATTGGTATTGGCGGCTTTTTCCGGCAGATGGTCGGTTTTAAGCTGGAGGCGAGGCCAGCGTTTAAGCTCGGAAAAGAGCTCATCTACCCGTAGCCAGAGGGCTTCCGGCGGCAAAAGCGGGCGCATAGGATCGACGCCGCGATTTTCAAAACGCGCCAGCGTATCGGCCTGAAAGCGTTCGGCGCTGGTTTCCAGCGAGCCGGTATTTACCACCAGAGTATTGGCGGGGAAATAGCTAAATAATGGCGGTAATGGTTCGCTGAAAAAGAGCGGTTGCCAGTATTCGATCCCGGCGGGCAGAGTGCCTTTGCTGACCTGCTGATAGATGTGCTCGGCGTCGCGTTTTACCTCAAAGGTATCGCGCCACTGGCTACGGAAAAGCTCAATAGCGGCTTTGTCGGTAGGAAATTCGTGCGCGGGCAACAAATTGATGGCCTCGACTTCCTCCAGCGTACGTTGGGTATCCGCGTCAAACAGACGCAGGCTGTCGATTTCATCATCAAAAAAGTCGAGGCGATAAGGCTGTTCGCTGCCCATCGGAAAGAGATCCAACAGCGCGCCGCGCGTCGCGTATTCGCCATGCTCCATCACCTGATCGACATGCCGATAACCGGCGCTGTCAAGCTGCGCGCGCAGAGCGTCGCGGGACAGCCGCTGGCCTTTTTTCATCACCAGCGCATGACCATGCAGATAGCTATGCGGACAAACGCGCTGCATCAGGGTGTTTACCGGTACAATCAAGACGCCGCGCTGCATCGACGGCAACTGGTAGAGCGTGGACAGGCGCGAAGAGATAATTTCCTGATGCGGGGAGAAGCTGTCATACGGTAGCGTTTCCCAGTCCGCCAGGTTCATCATCATCTGATCGGTAAACTGGCGGATTTCATCATGCAATCGCAGAGCATTTTGCATGTCAGGCGCTATGAGTACCACCGGACCGGCATGGCGTTCGGCTATCTCCGCCACCAGCGTAGCGCAGGCGGCACCGGTAAGTTCGCCCAACTGGCGCTGATCGCCCGCTTTTGTCGGCAGCGTGTAACGTTGTTTTTCAGGCATAACGGTTGTCAGTATCTCTTTTTGTTTTACGCCGCACTCTACGCGTCACCCTTCAGGCTGCTTCATGGTTGGCTGCGCGCCAGGACAGCATGAAGGACTCAGGTATTCAGGGGCATATGACTGATAAGCAATGTTCTTTATTATCCGCGATCGTTGTTTATTAGCAAATTGAATCCGCCGGATCACACGCCGAACAGGTAAAGTATGAACATGTAAGTGACTTGATTTGTCGGCCTTTTTCAGAATAACGCTGACGAACTCTTACGGTTCAGACATTTACGCATTCCGCTTTCGCTTATATACTCGGGACTTTGCTAACAGCAACCAGACGGATTACATGTATCAACCTGTCGCTCTATTCATCGGCCTGCGTTACATGCGCGGGCGTGCAGCAGATCGCTTCGGTCGCTTCGTTTCCTGGCTTTCCACTATCGGCATTACCCTGGGGGTGATGGCGCTGGTCACGGTATTGTCGGTGATGAACGGTTTTGAGCGCGAACTGCAAAATAACATTCTTGGTTTGATGCCTCAGGCCATCCTCTCTGCTGAACATGGTTCTCTTAACCCGAATCAGATGCCGGAAAAATCGGTGAATCTGCAAGGCGTTAACCGTATTGCGCCGCTGACGACGGGCG
The DNA here is from genome assembly GCF_046569525.1 of Salmonella sp. 741265055_HSA. Taxonomy (NCBI): domain Bacteria; kingdom Pseudomonadati; phylum Pseudomonadota; class Gammaproteobacteria; order Enterobacterales; family Enterobacteriaceae; genus Salmonella; species Salmonella sp. 741265055_HSA. The sequence continues at coordinate 86,618 of NZ_JBKFSQ010000010.1, forward strand.
ATGTCGTACTGCAAAGCGCACGTAGCGTTGCGGTTGGCGTGATGTTGGGTATCGATCCGGCGCAAAAAGATCCGTTAACGCCGTATCTGGTCAATGTGAAGCAAAGCGAATTACAGCCGGGTAAGTATAATGTCATCCTCGGCGAGCAGCTCGCCGGACAGTTAGGGGTCAACCGCGGCGATCAGATTCGGCTAATGGTGCCATCTGCCAGCCAGTTTACGCCAATGGGACGCCTGCCCAGCCAGCGTCTGTTTACGGTGATTGGCACATTTGCCGCCAATAGCGAGGTCGATGGCTATGAAATGCTGGTCAATATTCAGGACGCGTCGCGTTTAATGCGCTATCCGGCAGGCAATATTACTGGCTGGCGTCTGTGGCTGGATGAACCGCTGCAAGTCGATACCCTCAGCCAACAGACGCTGCCGCAAGGCACGAAGTGGCAGGACTGGCGCGAACGCAAAGGCGAGTTGTTCCAGGCGGTGCGCATGGAAAAGAACATGATGGGATTGTTGCTGAGCCTCATCGTGGCGGTCGCGGCTTTTAACATTATTACTTCGTTGGGCCTGATGGTCATGGAGAAGCAGGGCGAAGTGGCGATTTTACAAACTCAAGGGCTGACGCCGCGACAAATTATGATGGTCTTTATGGTGCAGGGCGCCAGCGCCGGGATTATCGGCGCGCTGTTGGGCGCCGCGCTGGGCGCATTGCTTGCCAGCCAACTGAATAACCTGATGCCGATCATTGGCGCGTTTCTGGATGGCGCTGCGTTGCCCGTGGCGATAGAGCCGTTACAGGTGATCGTTATCGCGCTGGTGGCAATGGCCATCGCGCTGCTTTCTACGCTTTATCCTTCCTGGCGCGCTGCCGCCACTCAACCCGCTGAGGCTTTACGTTATGAATAAGATCCTGTTGCAATGCGACAACCTGTGCAAACGCTATCAGGAAGGCACCGTACAAACCGACGTGTTGCACGATGTCAGCTTCAGTATCGGCGAAGGCGAAATGATGGCGATCGTCGGCAGTTCCGGTTCGGGTAAAAGTACGTTGCTGCACCTGTTAGGCGGGCTGGATACGCCCACCTCCGGCGATGTGATTTTTAGCGGCCAGCCGATGAGCAAACTCTCTTCTGCGGCAAAAGCGGAATTACGTAACCAGAAACTGGGGTTTATCTATCAGTTTCATCATCTCCTGCCGGATTTTACGGCGCTGGAAAACGTGGCGATGCCATTATTAATTGGCAAAAAGAAACCGGCGGAGATTGACGCTCGGGCGCGAGAAATGCTGCACGCCGTAGGGCTGGAGCATCGCGCAACCCATCGACCTTCGGAACTTTCCGGCGGTGAGCGCCAGCGTGTCGCGATAGCGCGCGCGTTGGTGAATAACCCGCGTCTGGTACTGGCGGATGAGCCGACCGGTAATCTGGATGCGCGTAATGCCGACAGTATTTTTGAGCTTCTGGGCGAGTTAAATCGTCTGCAGGGAACCGCGTTTCTGGTGGTGACTCACGATTTGCAACTGGCGAAACGTATGAGCCGCCAGCTTGAGATGCGCGATGGTCGCCTGACGGCGGAACTGAGCCTGATGGGGGCTGAGTAATGGCGTCGCCTTTATCATTGTTAATTGGCTTGCGTTTTAGCCGTGGACGGCGGCGCGGCGGTATGGTTTCGCTCATTTCCGTCATTTCTACCATCGGTATCGCGCTGGGCGTGGCGGTATTGATTGTCGGTTTAAGCGCGATGAACGGTTTCGAACGCGAGTTGAATAACCGTATTCTGGCGGTGGTTCCACACGGGGAGATTGAAGCGGTCAATCAGCCGTGGACCAACTGGCGTGAAGCGCTGGCAAAAGTGCAGAAGGTGCCGGGTATTGCCGCCGCCGCGCCGTATATCAATTTTACCGGCCTGGTAGAGAGCGGGGCGAATTTGCGCGCCATTCAGGTTAAAGGCGTCGACCCTAAGCAAGAGCAGCAGCTTAGCGCGTTACCGTCATTTGTGCAAAATCACGCCTGGGATCATTTCAAAGCGGGCGAGCAGCAGATCATTATCGGCAAAGGCGTCGCCGATGCGCTGAACGTGAAACAGGGCGACTGGGTGTCCATCATGATCCCCAATGCGAATGCCGACCATAAGCTGCTCCAGCCCAAACGCGTGCGTTTGCATGTCATCGGGATTCTGCAACTGAGCGGCCAGCTCGATCACAGCTTCGCCATGATCCCGCTTGAGGATGCGCAGCAGTATCTGGATATGGGGTCCAGCGTTTCCGGTATCGCGCTTAAAGTCCATGACGTGTTTAATGCGAACAAACTGGTGCGTGACGCGGGTGAGGTGACTAACAGCTATGTCTACATTAAGAGCTGGATCGGCACCTACGGCTATATGTATCGCGATATCCAGATGATTCGCGCCATTATGTATCTGGCGATGATTCTGGTGATCGGCGTGGCCTGTTTTAATATTGTTTCCACCTTAGTGATGGCGGTAAAAGACAAAAGTGGCGACATTGCGGTATTAAGAACGCTGGGGGCGAAAGATGGTTTGATTCGTGCCATTTTCGTCTGGTACGGGCTACTGGCGGGCTTGCTGGGCAGCTTGATTGGCGTGGCGATCGGCGTTGTCGTTTCGCTTCAGCTTACCGCCATTATTAATGGGATTGAAAAGGCGATCGGGCATCAGTTTTTGTCCGGCGATATCTATTTTATCGACTTCCTGCCATCCGAATTACATTGGCTGGACGTTGTTTACGTACTGGTCACGGCGTTGTTGTTAAGCTTACTGGCGAGCTGGTATCCGGCGCGGCGGGCGAGCAACATTGACCCTGCGCGAGTATTGAGCGGCCAGTAATCGCGGGATATAAAAACAAGGAGCGGTGATGTATTACGGGTTTGACATTGGCGGAACAAAGATTGCGTTAGGCGTATTTGACTCAACGCGGCGGCTGCAGTGGGAAAAACGGGTTCCCACGCCCCATACCAGCTATAGCGCCTTTTTAGACGCTGTGTGCGAACTGGTCGCGGAAGCCGACCAGCGATTTGGCGTAAAAGGGTCGGTAGGGATTGGCATACCCGGTATGCCGGAAACCGAAGATGGCACGCTGTACGCCGCGAATGTCCCGGCAGCCAGCGGTAAGCCATTGCGCGCCGATCTCAGCGCCCGACTGGATCGCGATGTGCGTCTGGACAATGACGCTAACTGTTTTGCCTTGTCCGAAGCCTGGGATGATGAATTCACGCAATATCCTTTGGTTATGGGGCTTATCCTCGGCACCGGCGTCGGCGGTGGCCTGGTGCTAAATGGGAAGCCGATTACCGGTCAGAGCTATATCACCGGCGAGTTTGGTCATATGCGTTTGCCGGTTGACGCGCTAACGTTGATGGGGTTTGATTTTCCTCTCCGCCGTTGTGGATGCGGTCAGATGGGCTGCATTGAGAATTATTTGTCCGGGCGCGGGTTTGCGTGGCTATATCAGCATTATTATCATCAATCGCTGCAGGCGCCGGAGATTATCGCGTTGTGGGAGCAGGGCGATGAGCACGCACGCGCGCATGTTGAGCGCTATCTGGATTTACTGGCGGTTTGTCTGGGGAATATACTGACGATTGTCGATCCCGATTTGTTGGTGATCGGCGGCGGACTATCGAACTTTACGGCAATAACAACGCAACTGGCGGAAAGACTGCCGCGCCATCTCCTCCCTGTTGCTCGCGCGCCGCGCATTGAGCGTGCGCGGCATGGGGATGCTGGTGGGATGCGCGGCGCTGCTTTTTTACATCTTACCGACTAATCAAAAAAAGAGGTTGTTATGCAGTCGCGTCGGTTTCATCGATTAAGCCGCTTTCGTAAAAATAAACGTCTGTTGCGTGAACGTCTGCGCCAGCGGATCTTTTTCAGAGACAGAGTGGTACCGGAAATGGTGGAAAACCCAAGAGTATTAGTCCTTACAGGTGCAGGAATTTCTGCAGAGTCTGGTATTCGTACGTTTCGCGCGGCGGATGGCCTTTGGGAAGAGCATCGGGTTGAAGATGTGGCGACGCCGGAAGGATTCGCCCGTAATCCGGGGCTGGTGCAGACATTTTATAATGCCCGCCGTCAGCAGCTTCAACAGCCAGAAATACAACCCAATGCGGCGCATCTGGCGTTAGCGAAGCTTGAAGAAGCGCTTGGCGATCGCTTTTTGCTGGTGACGCAAAACATCGACAATTTGCATGAACGCGCGGGCAACCGCAACATCATTCATATGCATGGCGAGCTGTTGAAGGTGCGCTGTTCGCAAAGCGGCCAGATTCTGGAATGGAACGGCGATGTGATGCCGGAAGATAAATGTCACTGCTGTCAGTTCCCGGCGCCGCTACGTCCGCACGTGGTGTGGTTTGGCGAGATGCCGCTTGGCATGGATGAAATTTATATGGCGCTGTCGATGGCGGATATTTTTATCGCCATTGGCACATCCGGTCATGTCTATCCGGCTGCGGGTTTTGTGCATGAAGCAAAACTGCACGGCGCACATACGGTGGAACTGAATCTTGAGCCAAGCCAGGTCGGCAGCGAGTTTGAAGAGAAGCACTACGGCCCGGCAAGCCAGGTTGTGCCGGAATTTGTTGATAAATTCCTGAAAGGGCTGTAGTGCTGTTTGCCCGGTAACGCCTTATCCGGCCTACATTTTACGTTACGTTCATCTGTAGGCCCGACAGGCGCTTTGGCTGAATTAGCGTCCTGCTTTTAGCTTCTGATAATACTCTTCATAAATGGCGCTGGCGTCGCCGACATCGTTTTGCCACTCGCCTTTGCTGATGGTTTGCGCATCCGGATAGAGCGATTTATCATTGGCGACCTCCGGGCTTAACAGCTTACGCGCCGCCAGGTTGGGGGTAGGGTAGCCGATGGTTTCTGCCACCTCTTTCGCGACGTCAGGACGCAGCAGGAAGTTGATTAGCTTCAGCGCGCCCTCTTTATTCTTCGCATTCGCCGGAATAGCCAGGCTGTCCATCCAGAAAATACCGCCTTCCTTCGGCCAGACGACCTCCAGCGGCGTGCCAGCCTGACGAGCAACGAAGGCCGAACCGTTCCACACCATCCCCAGGTTGACTTCCCCTTCCATATACGGATTCGCCGGATTATCGGAGTTGAAGGCCGCTACGTTCGGCATCAGTTTTTTCAACTCTTCATATGCCGCTTCGATCTCTTTCGGATCGGTGGTGTTACCGGAATAACCTAGCTTGCGCAGCGCCATCTGGAAGACTTCTCGCGCATCGTCGGTTAAAAGCAGGCTGTTTTTATATTCCGGTTTCCACAAGTCAGCCCAGCTGGTAATGGTTTTTGGATCGATAGCATCGCTGTTCACGCCAATCGCCGTTGCGCCCCAGATATACGGAACAGAATAATCGTTGTTGGGGTCAAACGGTTTGTTGAGCATTTCCGGATCGAGGTTGTGGAAATTGGTTAATTTCGACTTATCGATCTTCTGGATCATGCCTTCTTTGCGCATTTTGTCGACATAGTATGTAGAAGGAACAACTAGGTCATACGCGCCATCTTTATAGGTTTTGAGTTTGGCATACATGGTTTCGTTTGACTCGTAGGTCGAATAAATCACCTTAATGCCTGTCTCTTTAGTGAACTGTTCCAGCAAGCCCGGCGGTACATACTCAGTCCAGTTATAGAAATAGAGCGTGTCGTTGTCGGAGGCATGAGCGGCACTCATACCCAGCGCCAGGGCGCCCGCCGCGAGCAGGTGGCGTGACCATTTTTTCATTTAACGTCCCCTGAATTACGGGCCTTATCGGCCCTTGGTTTTATCACGAGCAATAAGCTGGCTGGCAATGACCATTACCAGAGACAGCACCAATAAAACGGTCGCCAGCGCGTTCACTTCTGGTGAAACGCCGACTTTTACCATGGAATAAATCTTTAAGGGTAAAATTTCATAGCCCGGCCCGGTGACAAACGACGAGACCACCACATCGTCCATCGACAACGTAAAGCTCAGCAACCAGCCCGCCGCCACTGCCGGCATCGCCAGCGGCAGAATGATTTTGCGTAAAATCGTTACCTCACTGGCCCCCAGGTCTTTTGCGGCTTCCAGCATTCTGACATCAAAGCCTTTCAGGCGCGAATAGACCGTGACGACCACAAACGGCAGGCTAAAGGTGATGTGCGAGAACAGCAACGACCAAAAGCCCAGTTGAATGCCGAGCAACATAAACAGCACCAGCAGGGAGATCGCCATCACGATATCCGGCGACATCATCACCACAAACAGCATCCCGCTGACGAATGGCTTCCCGCGAAAGCGGTAGCGATAAAGCGCCACCGCGGTTAACGAGCCAATCAACGTGGCGAAGGTCGCTGAGAAAATAGCCATCGTCAGTGAATGTTGAGCGGCCTGCAACAGACTGTCGTTATTGACCAGTAGTTCGTACCATTTAGTGGTAAAACCCTGCCAGTTAATGCCGAACCGCGAACTGTTGAAGGAGTTCACAATCAGAATAATGATGGGAATATACAGATACGCATAGATGGCAGTCATGAAACCGCCACGGAGCAGCCGACCGATCATTCAAGTTCCACCTTCTTATTCAGAGGATGGGGTGCTTTTAGAGTATTGAAAATGATCAATTTTTTCTCTTCTCCAAAATCTCTCCAAAACGTCTCGCGGTTATCAGCAGCCAGAGAGAAGCAAGCTGCCGCTTGAAACCGCGAATTTTACAACAAATTGCCAGACGAGCGGGAAAAAAAGGCCATTTAAATGGCTATTCTCATCCGATCCGGTCATATGCGGCATTATTGCGCCAGGCAAGAGGTTACTCTGTAGGCAAACATGGAGTACGTGAGTAACCCCTGAACGTGACGTCTGAGAAAGCGTCGTCTGATTTTATAAAAAACAACATAAACAGCCGCTTTGTTGTTCTGAGCGAACGTGTAGCGTGGTTAACTGTTCTTCCGCCATTTTTTGTATAGCCTGGGGGTCTATTCTAAAAATGGCGTGAAAAACCTGATCAGAGATGGCTTCGATTATCTCAGCTAACATACTTTGGCTGGTGCTGGGATCCGTTACGAGGAACGCCTGAAACGTCTTATCCGCCAGTAAAACCTCTTTTACCATTTTTTCAATAGGTATGTGGGTATGCGGTGGTGGTATTTCAAGCTGTTTTAATCCACACATCGCCATTGTTTCTAAAAATGCGTTTTGCTGAGTACTTTCGGATATATTCGCATGCTGTAAAATGCGCGTTGTCTTTTCAATCCCAGACTGAATTTTCGCTGCCAGGTAGGTTGCCTTTTCTTGCGTTTTCCACTCATCTAAATTTCCTTTTCTCCATTCAGAATATAAAAACCCCTCTATGTTGTCTAATGGAACCGATAATGTCGGCGCGCCAGCAAGATTGAGACATAATGTCGAAGGGAGGGGGTAACCTACGATTTCGCTATATCTGCTATTAATCATGGCCGTCATTTGTGGATGCGATTTTAAAATATCCGGACGATCTTTTATTAAAAAATAAAAATTCCCCATCACTTCACAGCTAAAGGTATCGGTATTTTGAGTGATACGTAACAAGTCGTTCTCTTCGTTTTGATCTATGATGCGAAGAATAATAGTGGCATCATTTTCATGAGGATTATGAACCTGAAATCTATCTCTTTGCGATGCGCAGGCTAACTCTTTTAACTCAAAAAAGATCTCTGTAAGCCGCTCTCGTGTGGGGGCGCGTTCGGCAAACAACATCTCATGTAGACACTTGTCCGCTTTTGCTTTGCCAGTAGAAAAAAAGAAGTCTTTAATTTTTTCCCATAAAACTTTGCAACATGCTTCTTTCGTATTCCTTGGGGAGTTGATAAGGATTTCACTTTTTAAAAAACCATTCCCTATAGTAATCGGCATAATAATCTCACTTAAACTGGAGTAAAAATGACTACATAATTGATTAAATCAACCCTTTTTATCTCAACTGCGGGCGCATCGGATGTAATATAATTTTTAAAAGAGACTGGCAATCAGTATAAAACCTGAGAGCTTCGCGTATAAACGCATTACTGTCTGTGATAGCGTCGCTACAGGTAAAAGTAAAAGAAGGCCTACCGCGGATGGTGCTGTAGATTTGCAATACTGGCGGCAACTTCTTTCATGTGTTTTTTATGCCGAAGGCATGAAGTTTACCCTTGAATAAACTTCATGCCTGGATGCGTGTGGATTTGTTAGCGTTGCGCAATTAATCGCTTATATCACTCACCTTCTTATTCAATAAGCGGGAAGCCCGCCAGTAAATCAACAGCATGAGTCCCATCACAATGGTCAGCGTAATGCTGGTAGCCGCGCCAAACGGCCAGTCGCGAATATTCAGGAACTGTACCTTAATGACGTTACCAATCAGCAGGTTTTTCGCGCCACCCATTAAATCGGAGACGTAGAACAGGCCCATTGCCGGTAGCATCACGAGCAGGCAACCGGCGACAATGCCCGGCATGGTTAATGGAATAATGATGCGGATGAACGTTTGCATTTTACTGGCGCCGAGATCGCGTGCGGCCTCCAGTAGCGGTTTGTCGAGCTTCTCAATGCTGGAGTAGAGCGGCATGACCATAAACGGCAGCAAAATGTAAACCAGGCCGATAATAACAGCGCTTGGGGTGAACATAATGCGAATCGGCGTATCAATCATGCCCAGCCACAGCAGGAATTCATTGAGATAACCTTTAGTGCTCAGGAATATTTTCAGCCCATAGATGCGGATCAGTGAGTTGGTCCAGAAAGGAACGATCAGTAAAAACAGCAATAACGGACGTATCTTTTCCGGTAACTTCGCCAGAAACCAGGCAAAAGGATAGCCCAGCACCAGGCAGGAGAGGGTGGCGATCAGCGCCATATTCAGAGAGTGCAGGAGCACTTCAAAATAGAGCGGATCGAGCAGGCGTGCGTAGTTATCCAGCGTAAAGACCATCTTGACGAAACTGGCGTCGTCACGGGTCAGAAAGCTGGTGCCAACGATCATCAGGTTGGGCAGAAAAACAAACAACACAAGCCAACCGACGATAGTGACAATCACTACATTCTGGAATTTACTTGTGTTCTTCATCAGCCAGTACGACCTCCCAGCTTTCTACCCAACTAATGGCCATTTTTTGGTCAAGTGAATGGTCGAAGTCAGGATCGTCTTCGTTGAAGAATTCGCTGACCATCACCATTTTGCCATTTTCCAGTTCAACCACCGACTCCAGCGTCATACCTTTATAATTGCGCTCGCGCACGTAGCCGATAAGCCCTTCGATGTGGTTATCATCGTTGATCTCTTCGACGCGTAGATCTTCCGGTCGCAGCAGGACGTTCAGTTTTTGGCCCGGTTCGACAGCGAAATTGACGTATATATTGCACTCCCGACCTTCTACGCTGGCGCGGACGCGCTGTTCATCAAGTCGTTCAATGACGGTCGCGTCAAAGCGGTTAATTTCGCCGATAAAACCGGCGACAAACAGGTTTTTTGGCTCTTCATAGATTTCACGCGGCGTGCCGTCTTGCTCAATCACGCCATTACGCATTACCACGATACGATCGGACATGGTGAGCGCTTCTTCCTGATCGTGAGTGACAAAAACAAACGTGATACCGAGTTTACGCTGTAATGCTTTAAGCTCGTTCTGCATTTGTTTGCGCAATTTATAGTCCAGCGCGGAGAGCGATTCATCCAGTAATAACAGGCGAGGTTTATTCACCACCGCGCGAGCGATAGCCACACGCTGCTGCTGTCCGCCGGAAAGCTGGTGCGGTTTACGTTGTGCAAACTCTTCAAGCTGCACCATACGCAGCGCATCGGTCACGCGAGGCGCTATCTCGGCGGCTGGCGTTTTTTGCATCCGTAAGCCAAACGCGACATTTTCAAACACCGTCATATGCGGAAATAAAGCGTAGCTTTGAAATACGGTATTCACATAACGATTTTCGGCGGGAACGTGGGTGATATCCTGGTTATCCAACATGATATGCCCGGCATCAACGGTTTCCAGGCCGGCAATCAGGCGAAGGACGGTTGTTTTACCGCAGCCGGAAGGGCCAAGCAGCGTGAGGAATTCGCCATTGTTAATGGTCAAATCCAGTTGCGAAATGACCTCTTTGCCATCGAAACTTTTGCTAATTCCCGACAAAAGCACCAGCGGTGAAAGCGAACGCGGTTGATTATTCAATTTCTTACTCTGTCCCATGTAAACGCAACGGATGGCTGACCGCTGCGGGGTTTGTGGTTAACCACCTTAATCACTCTTAATGAGGGCGGCCATTCTACGGCAAACCACTGTAATCGCCAATCCTTGTTGCGAATTACTGACTTAGCTTTATAGTCAGAAAGCGTGTCAAAGTGAAATATTCTTGTTTGCAGGGATAAAAGTGACCTGACGCAATATTTGTCTTTTCTTGCTTATTAATAATGTTGTCACGAAAAGTGAGGGTGACTGCATGGATAAACTACTTGAGCGTTTTTTACACTACGTATCGCTGGATACCCAATCAAAGTCGGGTGTTCGGCAGGTTCCCAGCACTGAGGGGCAGTGGAAGTTACTACGTTTGCTCAAACAGCAGCTCGAAGAGATGGGGCTGGTTAACATTACATTAAGTGAAAAAGGGACGTTGATGGCGACGCTCCCGGCCAATGTTGAGGGGGATATTCCCGCCATTGGTTTTATCTCCCATGTGGATACCTCTCCGGATTTCAGCGGTAAAAACGTTAACCCGCAGATTGTCGAGAATTATCGCGGCGGCGATATAGCATTAGGGATTGGCGATGAGGTGTTGTCACCCGTAATGTTCCCGGTACTGCATCAATTACTGGGACAGACGCTGATTACTACCGATGGTAAGACATTGCTGGGTGCGGACGATAAAGCCGGTGTTGCGGAGATCATGACCGCGCTGGCGGTGCTGAAAGGTAATCCTATTCCCCACGGCGACATTAAAGTGGCGTTTACGCCTGACGAAGAGGTAGGGAAAGGCGCGAAGCACTTCGATGTTGAGGCCTTTGGCGCGCAGTGGGCCTATACGGTCGACGGCGGCGGCGTGGGCGAACTGGAGTTTGAAAACTTCAATGCTGCTTCGGTGAATATCAAAATCGTCGGCAATAACGTGCATCCTGGTACGGCGAAAGGCGTGATGGTCAATGCGCTGTCGTTGGCGGCGAGGATTCACGCGGAAGTGCCGGCGGATGAAGCGCCTGAAACCACTGAAGGTTACGAAGGGTTTTATCATCTGGCCAGCATGAAAGGCACCGTTGACCGGGCCGAAATGCACTACATCATTCGCGATTTCGACCGTAAGCAGTTTGAAGCGCGTAAACGCAAAATGATGGAGATTGCCAAAAAAGTCGGCAAGGGGCTGCATCCGGACTGCTATATCGAACTGGTGATTGAAGACAGTTATTACAATATGCGCGAAAAAGTGGTTGAGCATCCGCATATTCTCGATATCGCCCAGCAGGCCATGCGCGACTGTCATATTACGCCGGAGATGAAACCGATTCGCGGCGGCACAGACGGGGCGCAACTGTCGTTTATGGGCCTGCCGTGTCCTAATCTCTTTACCGGCGGATATAACTATCATGGTAAACATGAGTTTGTGACGCTGGAGGGGATGGAAAAAGCGGTACAGGTGATTGTGCGTATCGCGGAGCTGACGGCGAAGCGCGGCCAGTAGCGGATGTTACGCATTGTGGTGAAGCGTTTTATTATTTATGGCGGGATATTTTCCGCCATCAATTTTGCTGCCTGGAGCGCCGAATATACGCCTTCCTGGTCCCAACGCCAGCAACAATCTGCAGCATGTTTTATGACTGGCGATGAAACCTGCATAACGTTTATTGATGATGCGGTGAGGCTGGCCTCGCGGCAATATGGCAAACGCTCAATACAGCTTGTTCGTAGCCTGCTATTACAAAGCGATATTTATCAATGGCTGGGTAAACCGGAGTTAACGCCGCAAATGCTGCTGCGGGCGCGGGCAATAATGAAAACATTTCCGGCGGGCACTTATCCGGGCGATCGGGCCGATATGTTTGAACACCTGGCGGCCTTTTATGTTTACAGTGACGATCGCCATATAGCGTATTCACCTACAGAGCAGTGGCGATACGAGATCAAGGTTGATTACCGTCAGCAGATAGCCTGGCAAGAGCAGGCATTAACGTGGCGTCTTAAAGACAAAAAGGCATCGACGGAGGCATTGGTTTATACCTTAAACAGGATGCGCGACGCTTATTCTGATGCGCTGGAAGAGCGGGATGTCGAATGTGATAGTGTGCGTAAAGCCTATTATTTGGCGAAGATAGACGCAGCGGAGCGGCAGTGGCTGAGCGTTATTTTACGGGATAAAACCTGGGATAATCGTGAGCGCGTCGCCTCTTTTTTGCAGCAGAAAGCGGATATTGCTTATAATGCAGGGCATATTAGCGAAGCGATTAATGCGCTAAGTCAGGCGCTAAAAATTGAGCAAACACTTTATGGTGCCGAAATCGGCGAAATGACGGTTGACAGCAATAATCTTGCTGGCTTTTATGCACAGGGCCATCATTATAAGGAAGCGAAAGATCTCTACCTTAAACTTATCGCGTATTACCAGAGTCGTTTAACGCCAATGGCGACGGTAATATCACGATTACGCTTTTATTTGCCCGAAAACATCGACCTGGACAGTACCTCCCCCTATCTCCCATTGCTGGAAGAATATAAACGTCGGCAGTCTGACGTTTCAATGGTGTTGTATGGTATTTCGCTGCTTTATCAGAATAATCAAGAACTTGAACAAGCAAAAAACTTTGCGGAACGCGCCTTTGCGCTTGATACTGCAGCTTATCCAGCAAAAATGCAGTATGAACAATTACAGCAATTGGCTCATATTGCCGAAGGTCTTGGGGAGAACGTGCTGGCGCGACGTTACCGACAATTATCATTTCGCCATCGAATGGCCCACTCGCTTTATCCGGGCGATCCGCAATATAACGATGTCGCCAACCCTGGCGGCGATCGTTGTGGATAGTTTGCGCCAGCCCGGCCGCCGCCGGGCATTGCGATGTTCTTATCCTTCGAAGAACCAGTACCCGCTATTCACCAGCGCCGCCAGCATCGCGAGGAAGGACGGGTCTTCCAGCGCATCGCCGAAGTTTTCAGCGGTCAGTACAATATGACTGGCGAGCGCCTCCAGAGCGGGGCGATGCGGAGAGTCTATTTTTTCGCCATTCGCATAGACCTCATCGCCGATACGCAATACGCGAAGCCCGCCGAGACGTACTAATACCTCGCCTTGCTTTAAGGTATCGTAAATTTCATCAGGCTGATACGGCGGCTCCGGCGGCGCAATATCCAGTTCGTGGCGTGACTGAGAGAGAAACTCGCCAAGCCACTGTTGGAAATGCGCGGGTTGATTGATCAAATCGAGCATCATATTACGCAGTTTATCCATCTCCTGCGGCAGGATATCCGCCGGATGCTTGCGGGACGGCATATCCGGATCGCTGTAATATGTGTTGCCCAGCTCCCGTTGCAGGACGTAATCGGCAAAGCCGCTGATCAGCTCACGGCTATTGGGCGCGCGAAAACCGACCGAATAGTTCATGGCGTTTTCCAGCGCATAGCCTTCATGCGGGAATCCTGGCGGAATATACAGAATGTCGCCCGGCTCCAGCTCTTCATCAATAATGGCCTCGAATGGATCGACTTGTAACAGGTCGGGATGCGGGCAGTGCTGACGCATTTGCAGCTTTTCGCCCACGCGCCAGCGACGGCGACCGGTTCCCTGGATAATAAACACATCATACTGATCCAGATGCGGGCCAACGCCGCCACCGGGGACGGAAAAGGAGATCATCAGATCGTCGATACGCCAGTCCGGCAGAGCGCGGAACGGGCGCATCAAGGCGGCGGTGGGTTCGTGCCAGTGGTTTACCGCCTGTACCAGCAGCGACCAGTTGCTCTCACCCAGATGATCGTAGCTTTCGAAAGGGCCATGGCTGACCTGCCATTTGCCATCCTGATGGCTAACGAGTCGGCTGTCGATTTCGCTTTCCATCGCCAGCCCCGCCAGCTCATCCGGCGAGAGCGGATCGATAAAGTTGCTAAACCCACGTTTTAAGACCACCGGGCGTTTTTGCCAGTGGCGTTCAAGAAAGTCGGGCCAGTTAAGAGTTAATTGGTATTCCATGTTAAGTATCCGCAGGCTGGTATCTGACACCGATTATAACGGATGCTTAACGAGATGCGTGGAAGAACGCACAGAAATGTTTATTCCTCTTTCTGTGTGGGGTGCTGTCGGCCAAAAACGACCTCCATACGGGCGCCGCCGAGCAGACTGTCGCTGGCAATGATCTGCCCGGCGTATTGTTCCGTAATCTCGCGCGCGACAGCCAGCCCCACGCCTTGTCCTGGTCGCAGGGTATCGGCGCGCTGACCGCGATCAAACACCAGGGAACGTTTGCTGTGGGGTATGCCTGGGCCGTCATCTTCGACGAAAATATGCAAATGATCGTCGGTCTGGCGAGCCGAAATCTCGACAAACTCCAGGCAATATTTACAAGCGTTGTCCAGTACGTTGCCCATCACTTCGACAAAGTCGTTTTGCTCGCCGACAAAACTGATCTCTGGTGAAATATCCATACTGATATTCACCCCTTTACGCTGATAAACTTTATTGAGCGCGGAGATCAGGTTATCTAACAATGGCGCGACGGGATGCAGTTCGCGGCTTAACAACACGCCGCTACCGCGCACACTGGCGCGATGCAGATAATAGCCGATCTGCTGGGAAATCCGGCTGATCTGTTCCAGCATCACCGGTTCAGCTTTGCTGACGCTCATCTTTTCGTTGCGTAAAGAGCGTAACGTACTCTGCAAAACCGCGAGCGGCGTTTTTAAACTGTGCGTCAGGTCGGTCAGTGTCGTGCGGTATTTGTTATAACGTTCGCGCTCGCTTTTGAGCAGTTGATTAAGGTTGCGCACGAGGCTGGTCAGCTCACGCGTCGTCTCCGGATTAAGCATTTCGCGGTGATGATCTTCAAGCTCGCGGACTTCCCGCGCCAGCGCCTCGATAGGGCGTAAGCTCCACCAGGCGGCGATCCACAGTAAAGGAATGACTAACAGTAAATTGGCGGCCAGCACGTATACGAACCAGCTCCACACCATATACGAGCGTTTTAGCTCTATCGGAATGGTATCGACCACCACGATGGTTAACTGCGGCATCCGCGCCGTGGCAGGATAAATATTTACCGCTACCGAGTGGGTCATCTCCGCATCATCGTCATCTTCACGTACTTCTTTGAGTTTTTCCTGCGCGGAATGGTCCTCGCTCAACAGCGTGCTGGTGGCGTCTACGTTGGTTTCAATTTCATGGAAGCCGTTCGTTTTTAACCATTCCGGTTGAATGCTTTTAATCAGCCAGGGGATGTTGCGCTGCGTCCATAATAATTTGCCCGTTTCATCGTAAATCAGCGTCATGGTCGGGCTTTGCATGTCCAGATTTTCAGGCAGCTCAACGCTGATTTTATTATTTTCCCATTTGGCGAGGGTATAAAACAGGTTGCTTTCGCCGCGCAGCAAACGAAAGGTGGTTTTATCAAAACTGACGCTATAGCCGACCAGCGCCACTATGCCATATGCCAGAGAAAGCACCAGCACGACGCCGGCTGTCGCCAGCAAAAAACGAACCCGCAGCGACAGCGGCAGAAAATGGCGAGTAAATTTATTCATTAGCGCAATTCAAAAAGATATCCTTGTCCGCGTACGGTGGTAATGACATCGTGCGGATACTGGGCCTGTATTTTTTTCCGCAGACGCCCCATGAGAACATCAATGGTATGACTTTCCCGCAGTTCCGCATCCGGATACAGTTGAAGCATCAGCGAATCTTTGCTGACCACTTTACCCTTGTTACGGATAAGCGTTTCCATAATGGTGTATTCGAACGCCGTGAGTTTGATGACCTCTTCATTGACGGATAATTCCCGGCGTGAGAGATCCACCTGGAAAGGCGGGATGTTGATCACCTGGGAGGCCAGACCGCTATTACGGCGCATTAACGCCTGCATACGCGCCATTACCTCTTCAATGTGGAATGGCTTCGTCACGTAGTCATCGGCCCCGGAGCTGAGAACCTCGACTTTATCCTGCCAGCCTTCGCGCGCGGTTAACACCAGAACCGGCAGTGAAACATCACTGCTGCGCCAGCGGCGTATTAAGGAAAGGCCGTCTTCATCCGGCAGACCTAAATCGACAATAGCGATATCCGGAAGGTGTTCATTAAGGTAGTAATCAGCTTCCCTGGCATCTTCTGCGGCATCGACCTGGTGACCTGAATCCTGGAGCTGAACCTTCAGGTGGTGGCGTAATAATGCATTATCCTCTACAACCAGTACGCGCATCATCTCTTCTCCCTTGTGTTAACAATAAGAACAGTCTAGCGTTGATTATGGTGCTTTGGGGATAAACAGTTAATAAACCAGACAAATAGTCACCCTCTTTCTGAAGAAAAGAGGGTGAGGCACGCATTATTTAAGTTCGTCGACCAGAGTCACAGCGCGACCGATATAATTTGCCGGCGTCATGGCTTTAAGGCGCGTTTTTTCTGCTTCCGGCAGGGCCAGACTATCAATAAACTGTTTCATTCCTTCGGCATCGACACGCTTGCCACGGGTCAACTCTTTCAGTTTTTCATATGGTTTTTCAATACCATAGCGGCGCATGACGGTCTGGATCGGTTCGGCTAATACTTCCCAGTTGTGATCCAGTTCGTCAAGCAGATGATCGCGGTTTACTTCCAGCTTGCTGACGCCCTTCAGGGTGGACTGATAAGCGATAAGCGCGTAGCCGATGCCGACACCCAGGTTACGCAGGACGGTTGAGTCGGTCAGATCGCGCTGCCAGCGGGAAACCGGCAGTTTGTTTGCCAGATGGTGCAACACTGCATTAGACAGACCGAGGTTGCCTTCTGAGTTTTCAAAGTCAATGGGGTTAACTTTATGTGGCATGGTAGAAGAACCGATCTCCCCGGCGATGGTTTTCTGTTTGAAATGGTTCAACGCAATATAGCCCCAGACATCGCGATCGAAATCGATCAGGATGGTGTTAAAGCGCGCGATACAGTCAAACAGTTCCGCAATATAATCATGCGGTTCAATCTGGGTGGTGTAAGGGTTCCACTGGATGCCCAGCGAGGTGACGAACTCTTCGCTGAACTGATGCCAGTCAACTTCCGGATAGGCAGCGATATGCGCGTTATAGTTGCCTACGGCGCCGTTAATTTTACCGAGGATCTCCACCTGGTTGAGCTGGCGGAACTGACGCTCCATACGATACGCCACGTTCGCCATCTCTTTACCCAGAGTGGAAGGTGTTGCCGGCTGGCCGTGGGTGCGGGAGAGCAGAGGAATGTCGCGATACTGCGTAGCGAGATCTTTAACCGCGTTAATCACCTGACGCCAGTAAGGCAGGATCACTTCATCGCGCGCGGTTTTGAGCATTAACGCGTGCGACAGGTTGTTAATATCCTCAGAGGTGCAGGCAAAGTGGATAAACTCGGAAACGTCATGTAGCGCCGGGATCGCGGCGACTTTTTCTTTCAGAAAATACTCAACCGCTTTCACATCGTGATTCGTGGTGCGCTCAATGGTTTTAATGCGCGCGGCATCTTCTTCATTGAAGTTTGCAACAAGCGTATCCAGGTAACCGTTTGCGTCGGCAGCAAAAGCAGGAACTTCCTTGATCGCTGCGTGCGCGGCTAATTTCTGCAGCCAACGTACTTCGACTTGTACACGAAATTTCAGCAAACCGTATTCGCTAAAAATTCCGCGCAGCGCGCTGACTTTATCGCCGTAGCGTCCATCGACAGGGGAAACGGCGGTCAGTGAGGATAATTCCATAGATCATAACTCCGGGGTTAAATGAGCAAGAATTTGTTTTGCCTGAGTCGTCAGGCGATGACGAGAAAACATAAGCTGTAGGCGACCACCGCCTACCTGATGCCAGAGCACGGCTGCACGGATGCCTGCCAGTAGCGAAGCGCGGACTTTGGCCTGAACCTGCGGACTTTGCAGAACGGCCGGGGAGCCCGTCACCTGAATGCGCGGGCCCAATGGGCTAATCACATCCACGTAGATACCCGCCATGGCGCTCATTAGCGTGTCTGACTGCAAATCAAAATGGTCAAGCTGGCGCTGCAGGCCGTTAATGCGATCGCCTAACGTATTCAACGCGCCTTTGGCGGATGACAGCTTGCGCTCCAGCACCATCAGGCTAAGCGTGTAACGCGTCAGTTCGGCGTTAAGTCCTTGTCGGCTGCTGGCATTCAGCACGCCGAGCAGTGTTTCCAGACCAAGACGCAGGTTAGCTTCGCTGCCGCCGAACACGCCCAGAGTAGAACTGGGATTCATATCAATGACACTGTTGAGTGAAACGTGCAACGCGTCGGCATCACAGTGCCCCTGGTGCGCCAGTTGTTGCACCAGGCGTGCCGACTGGCAAATGCCAGACAGCGCGAGGGTGATGTCATAATAATTCTTTGCCACAATCACTGCTTCCTTGTATCAAATAAAATACACTTCATCTTTTAAGCCGCTTTGAGGCGACTTGAATGGTGTTGTGTATTGAATAATCAGACCGTCAGCGGCAGTCGCTGCTCGATAATGCCGCCGCCCAGGCACACTTCGCCGCTGTAAAAGACAGCGGACTGGCCCGGCGTAACGGCGGCAACTGGCTCATCAAAAATGACCTCGATACGATCGTCATCCAGTGCGTTAATCGTGCACGGAATATCGGTCTGGCGGTAGCGGGTTTTTACCGTACAGCGCAGAGTGCCGGTGAACGGTTCGCGATCGACCCAATGTAGCTGCTGGGCGATGAGGCCTACCGACATCAGGCGTGGGTGCTCATGTCCCTGGGCGACAATTAACACATTGTTTTCAACGTCTTTATCCACCACATACCAGGGGTCTTCGCTACCGTCTTTGGTGCCGCCGATTCCCAGCCCTTTACGCTGACCGAGCGTATGATACATCAGACCCTGATGCTCGCCGATTTCATCGCCGTCAACGGTCATGATTTTCCCCGGCTGCGCAGGCAGATAGCGCCCTAAAAAGTCGCGGAATTTGCGCTCGCCGATAAAGCAGATACCGGTAGAATCTTTTTTCTTTGCGGTTACCAGCCCCAGATCTTCGGCGATTTTACGCACCTGCGGTTTTTCCAGCTCGCCAACCGGGAACAGACTTTGCGCAATCTGCTCATGACCAAGCGTGTAGAGGAAGTAGCTCTGATCTTTGTTGCCGTCGAGCCCGCGCAACAACCGGCTTTTGCCGTTGACATCCGCGCGGCGGACGTAGTGACCGGTGGCGATATAGTCGGCGCCTAAATCTTCTGCGGCAAATTCAAGGAAGGCTTTAAATTTGATCTCTTTATTGCACAGAATATCCGGGTTCGGCGTACGGCCCGCTTTGTACTCTTCAAGGAACAGTTCAAAGACGTTATCCCAATATTCTGCGGCAAAATTAACGGTATGCAGTTCAATGCCAAGCTTGTCGCACACGGCCTGCGCGTCAGCCAGATCGGCTGCCGCGGTACAGTATTCCTCACCATCGTCCTCTTCCCAGTTCTTCATGAACAGGCCTTCTACCTGATAACCCTGTTGTTGCAACAGCCAGGCGGAAACGGAGGAATCGACACCGCCGGACATGCCGACGATCACTTTTTTTGGGCTTTCTGACATTGGAATACTCGCGACATTGAACTTCAAGGCGGCGTATTCTACCACGCAGCCCTTTACTTGACACCCTCTGTAAACGGCCAGTTAAATTCGCCCACTATGGATAAGGGGTAACGTTGTCCCGTTTGATAACTGCGAATGCTTTCAGCCACCAGCGGAGAACGTAAATTCGGCGCGTTCAGAATCTCGTCGGCGCTCACCCAACGGCAGCAATCGATGTCATTGTCATGGGGGTCGGTCGCGCAAATATGATCAAGCTTGATGGCGAATAAAAAGCGCAGGAACGGGGTCTTATCCGGCGCAATCCACTGATGCATACGGATAAAATACTGTGGTTGCGCCGTGATGCCAGTCTCTTCCCACAGTTCACGCGCGGCGGCCTGCGCCAGCGTTTCATCTGCCTCCAGGTGTCCGGCAGGTTGATTCCATAACGATTTACCGTTGATGGTCTCTTCCACCACCAGAAATTTATCTTCGGCATGTACGATGCAGGCAACGGTCACGTGCGGCTTGAACATAGGCATCCTTATTAAAGCGGTTTATCAATGTGGTCATAGATCGCGTCAAGCTGTTTCAGACGCTCGTTATAAGCTTTTGTCAGGCAGGTGACGTCGGCCTTGCACTGCTGACGCTGTTTAAGCCAGCTCTGCTGGGCGTCCTGCAGCGCGCCGCGACTGCCCATCGCGAACAACCCTTTCAGAAACTGATATTTGGTGTGCATTTCCACGTCTTTATCATTCAGCGTCAGGTGCGCGCAGATAGCCTTTTCATCCGCAGCCTGCGCTTTCTGGCAGTCGAAGCTGGCCGCATTAACGGATAACGGTGTTAATAAAGCAAAAGCAATGAGAAGCCGTTTCATCTGTCTTTCTCCTGTGCGATCTCGCGCCACTGTCCATTATCGAGGCCGTTGAGCGTGTAGTCGCCCATGCTGTAACGAATTAATCGTAGAGTGGGATGACCGACATGCGCTGTCATGCGTCTTACCTGGCGGTTGCGGCCTTCATATAAGGTGACTTTTAGCCAACTGGTGGGAATATTCTTCCGTTCGCGAATCGGCGGGGTGCGCGGCCACAGCCAGTCAGGCTCCGCGACAATCTCAATACCGGCGGGCAGGGTAGGGCCATCGTTGAGCGTGACGCCAGTACGAAGCGCCTGCAGCGCTGCATTATCCGGGATGCCTTCAACCTGCACATAGTAAATCTTGCCGGTGCGCTTGCCCGGTTGCGTGAGGCGCGCCTGCAGCGCGCCGTCATTAGTCAGCACCAAAAGCCCTTCGCTGTCGCGATCCAGACGGCCTGCGGCATAAACGCCTTGCACAGGAATAAAATCTTTTAACGTGCGGCGACCTGCTTCATCCGTGAACTGCGGCAACACATCGTAAGGTTTATTGAACAAAACCACGCGTTTTGGCTGGTTTTCTTTCCGTGATTTAGATGCTTGTCGTGAGCTGAATCGCTTAACGTAGTGATTCCTAAAAGAAGTTTTTTGCATGGTGTTTTCAGAACTTATTAATTGCCGCATTATAGCGCAATAATGAGTGTCTTTCATGGCGGCAAACAATAGGGTAGTATTGACATGCTCATTACAAAACATTAACAAAAAATTGCTCTAACGCAGTCGTGCAGCAGGACGCCATTGCACATGCAGCGCGATGACAGACGAGCAAACCAGAAGCGCTCGAAGGAGAGGTGAATGGAAAGCAAAGTAGTTGTTCCGGTGGAAGGTAAGAAGATCACCCTGCAAAACGGCAAACTCAACGTTCCTGAGAATCCGATTATCCCGTTTATTGAAGGCGATGGTATCGGTGTTGATGTCACTCCAGCCATGCTTAAAGTGGTCGATGCCGCCGTCGAGAAAGCCTATAAAGGCGAGCGTAAAATTTCCTGGATGGAAATTTACACCGGAGAAAAATCTACACAGGTTTACGGCCAGGATGTCTGGCTTCCCGCTGAAACCCTTGATTTAATTCGTGATTACCGCGTAGCGATTAAAGGTCCGTTGACCACGCCGGTTGGCGGCGGTATTCGCTCTCTGAACGTTGCCCTGCGTCAGGAGCTTGACCTGTACGTTTGTCTGCGTCCCGTTCGTTACTATCAGGGCACGCCAAGTCCGGTGAAACATCCGGAGCTGACCGATATGGTCATCTTCCGTGAAAACTCTGAAGATATCTACGCCGGAATTGAATGGAAAGCTGACTCTGCAGACGCTGAGAAAGTGATCAAGTTCCTGCGCGAAGAGATGGGCGTGAAGAAAATTCGCTTCCCGGAGCACTGCGGTATCGGTATCAAACCGTGTTCTGAAGAAGGCACTAAACGTCTGGTTCGCGCGGCGATTGAATACGCTATTACCAACGATCGCGATTCCGTTACGCTGGTACATAAAGGCAATATCATGAAGTTCACCGAAGGCGCGTTTAAAGACTGGGGCTACCAGTTGGCGCGCGACGAGTTCGGCGGTGAGCTTATTGACGGCGGTCCGTGGCTGAAAATTAAGAACCCGAACACGGGTAAAGAGATCGTGGTTAAAGACGTTATTGCCGATGCCTTCCTGCAACAGATCCTGTTGCGTCCGGCGGAATACGACGTTATCGCCTGTATGAACCTGAACGGTGACTATATTTCCGATGCCCTGGCGGCTCAGGTTGGCGGTATCGGTATTGCACCGGGTGCGAATATCGGCGACGAATGCGCGTTGTTTGAAGCGACTCACGGGACTGCGCCGAAATATGCGGGCCAGGATAAAGTCAACCCAGGCTCCATTATTCTGTCTGCGGAGATGATGCTGCGTCACATGCAGTGGTTCGAAGCGGCGGATCTGATCGTTAAAGGTATGGAAGGCGCGATTGCCGCGAAGACCGTGACCTATGACTTTGAACGCCTGATGGAAGGCGCTAAGCTGCTGAAATGTAGTGAGTTTGGCGACGCGATTATCGCGAATATGTAATAACGATAATTGTTAAAAACAAAAACGGGGACTTAACGTTCCCGTTTTTATTATTAGTATTCGAACGGTTATCAAAATTTTATCAAAAAAATTTATCAAAACTCCCTCAATTTAGACTGCAATAGTAGCCCATTCTTTACCCCAATCGTCATGATAACGGGCTGTCTGATTTGGTGATTTATGTCCGAGCAGCTTTTGAATATTGATCCCCTGCGTCTCGTAAAGTCGCTCAGCAAGTGAGCGCGCTCATGGAAGGCAGCTGGAGTACTAGATCCCCAGTCAATATCTGCTTTATCCCGAGGCACTGTCAGTTAATGGAGGACGAATGGATGGTGCGTCGTGCGTTGTCATACAGCTAATCGCGAATAATCGTTGCTTTGGCATATTTGTCGTCTGGCAGTAAGACTGATCAGAATATACGCGAAACGGTGGCGAGATCAGTTACGAATCTGGCTGGTACGCTTATCATATCGCGGTTGTTATCGCTGAGATAAAACTCAAAGGGTTCATGTACACGCCAAAGGTAGTGATCGAGCATTTCAAGAATTGCGGGAGTTGTGAATTTACCTCATTGCGTAAGCCTGTATGTTGGCTACCGTTACGCTTATTTTATCTTCAAAAGCCGCTCATATTCCACGCGAATTAATGCGCATTGTTGTAATTGTGCATTCTTGTTATTTATTGAACCATGAATTTAGCCTATTTACGCCATAAAATGGCTTCTTATGTAGCGTTATTTCGCCATTTATGCGTCATTCTGACATTCCCGTAAACCTTAGTTTTGGACGTAAATTAAAAATTTAGTACGTGAGCCTGCGTTCTTATTATGCTGTAAATCAGGAGATAGAATATGTTTAATATCCGCACTACGCAACCTTCTGTAAGTATGGAGGCTACTGCTGGTTCAGTGGTACCAAAGGTATCTCCAGAAAAAACTGTATGGGAAAAATTCAGTTTTTTCCCGCAGGAAAATCACGAAGAAGTATAACGGTGTCTCGCTGAAATTTGCCATCCGACTCAGGGAACATTGTTGGATCATATCAGCAGTTGGTTTAAGCATTTAAAAGCACTTACCTTCTCGGCGTGGGAGGAAGATATTCAGTGTAACAGGGATGGTATATACCCAAAATAATTCGAGTTGCTTAAAGGCGGCAAGGGAGTGAGTCCCCAGGAGCATAGATAACTATGTGACTGGGGTGAGTGAGCGTAGCCAACACATAAGCGACTTGAAGTATGAAGGGTATACATCAATTTTGTATTTTGGGTGCCGATAGCAAGGACGTTTTGGTGGTTGGCATTGATTCCCAACATTGTACACTTGAATGGGAAGGAGGTACGGTAACATGTAGCGTTGACACTCAGCAGACTGGAGATGTTGGCGCGCCGTTAGAAAACAGGGAATATGAGTCCATATGGACAGCCTGGATAAATGATGCTCCGCCGGAAGAGATTGAAAAACGGAGTAAAGCGGTCGATTGGATGCGGAAATGTTCGAAATATCATTGCTTTATACTAGATCTCAGTGACCTACGGCTCACAACTTTACCAGATCATCTTCATGAACATATTACTTTTCTGGCAGTTATCAACAATAGGCTGACTAAATTGCCGGACACTTTACCTGGAGGGTACAGACAGATTACGCGGATAAGATCACTACACCGGAAAAAAATTGCCAGTTAATAAGATGTCGTCCATGATTCAGTTGGATGATAATGATTTATTCCCCACTTTTTGATCCTACAATAGTGATCTGATAGTTATCCAGAACGTTCTTGCAGAGGGCGGGATTATTAAATTACCATCAATTTCTTAATGAGTTATGTCATGCTTTGCTGAAAATAAAAACCAGTAGACAGACGACGGCGATCAATATGAGCCGGAAGTACCTGTGTTATTACCGTGGCAGGAATTCTGTAACTGATAAAATAGGTGTGCTTATTATCAGTGATGAAATTTTTATATATGTATTAATTGCTATTTACAAGTAATTTGAGTGTTTGTTGTGGTCGGTAACATTGTGTTGAAGTAAATCATGATAGACTGAATTTTGATGTGGTGAGATATAATAAATTTGTGTTTTGTTAATTATTTTAAATGTACAGGAGAGTAGTGTGTATATGAATAAGTTTGTGCCTGTTTATACATTACTAATTCTCATTTATTCTTTCAAAGCCAGCGCTGAGTGGACAGGAGATAATACGAATGCCTGTTACTCAGACGAAGTTATCAGTGATGTACATGTTGGTCAGATAGATACTAGTCCTTATTTTTGCATAAAAACGGTTAAAGCTAACGGTAGTGGTACACAGGTTGTTGCATGTGCGGTATCAAAGCAGAGCATATGGGCACCCTCCTTTAAAGAACTTCTTGACCAGGCAAGATATTTTTACAGTACAGGGCAATCCGTAAGGATTCATGTTCAAAAAAATATCTGAACCTATTCGCTTTTTGTAAATACCTTTTCAGCAGGTGTTCTTGTGGGACTATCATCGTGCAGTGCGACACAATGCTTTGGACCCAAGTAAGAGGGGAAAAGAAATAATGAAAAATTTAATATTTTTAACATTATCTATAGTTAGCTTTAATAACTATGCAGTAGATTTTGTGTATCGTGTGGACTCAACTCCACCGGACGTTATTTTTCGCGATGGGTTTTCACTACTTAGGTATAACCGCAACTTTCAGCAATTTATCAGTGGAAGGTCATGTAGTGGTGGAGGTAGTGACAGTCGCTATATTGCAACAACCTCAAGTGTTAATCAAACATATGCTATAGCCAGAGCGTACTATTCTCGCTCAACCTTCAAAGGTAATTTATACAGATATTAGATTCGTGCAGATAATAATTTCTACAGCTTGCTCCCCGTATTTTATTAATATTAGAAGGAGTCATTATGACTAAAGATGAAATCTTTGCAGCTATCCTTAGTAGAGAAGGCGGTTACGTTGATCACCCTGACGACAGGGGGGGACCAACGCATTGGGGTATAACCCTGACGACGGCCCGGGCTAATGGCTATATGGGGGATATGCGGAATCTTACCCGTAATCAAGCATTAAAAATCCTTGAGGCAGATTATTGGTATGGTCCACGACTTGATCAGGTTGCCATTATCTCTCACCCTATCGCAGCTGAGCTTTGTGATACTGGTGTGAACATGGGACCCTCAATCCCGATTAAGTACTTCCAGCGTTGGCTTAATGTTTTTAATGATCAGCAAAAAATTTATCCGGATTTGATAGCAGATGGTCAGATTGGGCCACGAACGCTTTCGGCGCTAACATTTTTTCTCTCTCACCGGAGAGATGAGGGCGAAATGATACTTATCCGGGCATTAAATTGTAGTCAGGGACAACGCTACCTGGAGTTAGCAGAAAAGCGCCAGGAGAATGAGTCATTTGTTTATGGGTGGATAAAGGAACGGGTAAGGTTGTAATTCCCTTACTTACCACTATGGCGGTTTGTGATGACAGCATATAATGATATATTCACACAGAGAACTGGTGAAAGCCACTAAGTCTCATTACTACTATATTAAGGGTCTGGTTTTTCTATAGTTCTTTGTGTGTTAAAAAACGAGAAATTAATTATGTTGTATGGTATGAGAATGATAGTATTTCCAGCCAAATATCCTTACGGCTAAATACATTATTATCCTTTTCCATTTTGGCACGCCCAGAACTTTCATCCCATCCAGGAATATGAGATCGGACTCTTTTCTGTTACGTAATGGATAATGATACAGGTAGTCATGAATGATTGCCGCTTTGGCATATTCACCATCCGGTGGCAATAATGACCAGAAAATACGCGGAACAGTGGCAAGGTCAGTAACAAATCCTACCGGTACTTCAATGACATCATTTTTATCTTCACTGAGATAAAATCTAAATGGTTTATAAACACGCCATTTATAATGACCTAACATTTCCATTATTGCTGGACTGGTAAAACAACTCATAAGTTTACCTTATAATCTATATTCTGCACCCTCAAAGCACATGCCGTAAACGCTATTTACTCATTAACAGCTTCATGCCAAAAAGGCTACGGGATAATGATCAGAAGCCAATTGTGGCGTAGTCTCATTACGTAATACTTCTATCCGGTGCGAATAAGGTGCTCTATCGACAATGAGCCCATAATCTAATACTCCGCCACCAACTTGCGTAGGTTTACTGGGCGCGAGTATGGTGGCTTCGCGATTCAGCCTTTCAGTTACGAGATCATTCTCAAGCCTGGCTGGGGCTCGGTTGAAATCTCCCGCAAGAAGCCAGGAAAAATGCCGTGTCGAAAGTTGGTTAAAATACTCATGAGTCGCTCTGACAATAGCCGCGGCATCCGGGCCTCCACTGGCCAGTGCATGTGTCGTCAGAAAAACATCATTACCCAGTCCGATGCCAATGATAGGGCGAGATGCGACGGTTACCGGGCGCAAAACATAAACAGTATCCGCTCTTTGTCTGGGAACAATGGCCAGATTAACGCGACGCGCTCCAACATCAATACGTGAGTAGTAGATATAGCGTATATCTTCATGACTGGAAGTTCCGGGATTCCAGGTATATTCTTCGACAGGAATACCCACTCCAAAGGGCTGAATATGTCGCCCGGTTGGAATCGCTGAGGTAGGTATAACGTCGGCCTCCTGAACTATGAGAATATCTACCCCGTCACTACCACTGAGAAGCCGACTGACATTGATGTTCCATTTACTTTCAGTGGCGGCTGATGAACTCTGAATATTCCAGGTCATAACTTTGTAGTCACTGATATTAGCGCAGGCAAAAGAAATATAGCTGCAGATGATCATGGTCAGAAGGAAAAAAGCAGGTTTTTTCATGATATCTACTCTCCCCATTATTACTTCTTTATCTGAATGATATATGCTTTCATAACCCATTTTTTCATAACGTTGATTTTACTCTGGCAACGCCTGACTTGTTTCTGGTTCTATGTCTTGTGCAGGTAGTAAGATACATAGTCTAACGTCAATAAAACTAAAATAGATGTCTATTACAGAGGCAAAATGATAGTTTATTTAGTACAATTAATTATTGTTAAGACCAAAGAGAGAACTATAGATAAACAGCTAACTGAATTTAAAATTCCATTCGCTTAACTCATTGTAACTGTATTGGGTTGATTTATTTGTGGAAAGAGAGATTCGATATCATTGGTACTTTATAAGTAAACATAAATTTTCATTACCAGGATTATTATATCCCTGTGTTGAAGGTAGCATTTCATCTATTCTCACCTCAACACAAAACAGGTGACTTAATGAACAAGAAAACCGGACAAATTAATGGTTACATCTTGAACGACTACAACAGCGTCAGACCTCACCATTATAACGGTGCACTGACGCCGGAAGAGCCTGAGAACTGGTACCGTTTTTACTGTAAAACCGTGACCAATAGTGTCGATGCGCAGCAAAACGTATAATTCGTTGATAGGGCTTACAGGCGTGGCACTGGGCAAAACGTTCAGTGGCAAGGACTGGCGCTGGAGCAGTCGGCATTTGGCAAATAGCATGTTGACCATGCGATAAACGCCAACTTCCGCTACATGTTCTGAGTGGTGGCGTTTGCGTTATATCGTCACAGACAGCGCCTCAGGGCGCTGTTTTCGATCGGATATGTCGCTTTCGCAGGAGGGGACGTTATTCGGCGACCAGCCACATATCAGCCTCTTCAAACATCTCTTCCAGCATACGGTGCAGCCGTTCTTTCTCGGTTTTTGTACAGTCACTGTTTAATGCGTTCGCCTGCATTGGCTTAACTTTCACTTGCGCATCGGGAAAAAGTTGATGTACGCGTTTTGTGAGTTCATTGAGGATGATTTCGCGTGCGCCTGGCAAACCTTCAACATTTCGCTTGTCATAAACGAGTTCGACGAACATCGCCATTTCCTTTTTACTGGTTGGATGACCAGTATTTAAGCTGGGTATATAACTGGTGTCAAGGTTTAGCCGCCGTTTTGTCATCCTGACGTTGCGGACGTAAAGTAAATTGACCGCACGTGGAAGTAAAGGTCGCTAACCTGTTGTCGTGTCATGAGGTTAGCGGCTCTCTCTTCACAGCGGTGTCCTGCTACCTGATGGTAAATTCCAGGGCGCGACTAAAATCGCAATCGGCCAACACAACAGGGTCGCCTTTTCTGACAATAATGCTATTTGTGCCCAGGCATTTTCGGCTCTGTTTCCCCTTAATTTTGTTATCATCAGTGAGCCAGCGCTGGTTATCATTACCCGTGCATGAATAAAGAATGATTGGCGTGCCTTCTTTCGTACCCTGTCCTGCAGCATCCAGACATTTCTCACCCTGCGTGATTCTGTCTCGGTGAAATGAGAAAAGCTGAGATTGCACATGCTTACACTCCCGCAGCGTCAAACGATTCTGTTGATCTGAGCCTGTATCAAGGCACAGACCATCAGTTGTCCGAATTTGTTCCGCGTCATTTATGTAATAACCACCGGAATTAATTTGGTTTTGTGTAATGACCGGGAACGACAAATTAATACTATACCCTTCATACTTCAAGTTGCTTATGTGTTGGCTACGGATTACTCGGCCCAT